>JBBQCR010000216.1:0-6150 GCA_038318935.1 Phycisphaerales bacterium | reverse complement strand
ACGCCAGCGACGAGTACCGAGCTGAACTCAAGCGGCACGGCTGCGTCGCGAGCATGAGCAGATCGGGCGACGGCTGGGACAATGCTGTTGCCGAGAGCTTCTTCAGCACGATCGAGTTTGAGGTCCTTGCTCGCGCGGACTTTGCGACACGCGCACAGGCCAAGCGGACGCTCGGCAGTTACATCGACGGTTTCTACAACATCAGACGACGGCACTCGACCGTCAAGTATTTGAGTCCGATCGAGTTCGAATTGCGTTCCGCATCTACTTCGGAGGCGGCATAATCAACCTGTCCACGAAACTGGCGCCGACTCACTTCGCCGCGTTCACGCGATGTCGTCTTGCCTCCTCTTCCTCCTCGTCGCTTGCGCTCCTGCGACGGCTCTCACGTCTGCTCTTGAGAATGATGCATCGCGTTACTCGAGCGAGTCACTCGTCCGCAGCGCTCACAACGGCCGTCTCGTTCGGATCGATGCCATGAACGGCACACCTCTTGGAGCGACCGTCCGACCGGGTGAACTCGAGGTGCCGCTGGACGGGCGTGTCGGTCCCGACGGGACCGCTGGCGGGTTCTCGGGGGCCATCGTCAGCAGCGAGACCGCCGACGGCGATCTGGGGGAGAGCTCGGGGCCCCAGCACCGCGCGTATCGCGTCGATGAAACGACCGGACTCGCCGGCGGTTTTGTCAGCGACAGCGCACAAGGCAGAATCGTCGACCCGACCTTGCTGACAATGCTCGGTCGGCCGCCCGTCCGGTCAGCCGTCACCCGAACGATCGAGGGAGGTTGAAATGAGTCGCAGCGAGCCGCGAACTCCCGTGCGGTCGCAGACCGTCGCGCTCCTGAGGGCGATCAATGTCGGGGGCCGCACCGTGACAATGGCGCGGCTCCGCGAGATCTTTGTCTCGCTCGGACTCGGTTCGGTCGAAACCTACATCGCCAGCGGCAACGTGATTTTTGATTCACCTGGAACTGGCGTGGAAGTACTCGCGCGCCGGATCGAAAAGGCGTTGGAACGCCACCTGGGCTTTGAGGTCTCCACGTTCCTCCGAAGCGACGAGGAGATCGCGGCGCTCGTGCGCTACCAGCCGTTCGAGTTGGCGACACTCCCGGCCGGCGGTTCGGTGAGCGTCGGATTCCTGGCCGAGCCATTGACGAAGGATCAGCGAGCGCTCTTGCCGAAGTTCACGACGTCCACCGACCAGATCCACGCTCGGGGCCGCGAGATCTTTCGACTCTGCCGAGGAAGGCAGAGCGAGTCGACTTTTGTGTTGACAATATTTGAACGCACTTTAGGTGTGCGAGCGACCTTTCGCGGAATGAACACTGTTCAGAAGCTCGCATCGAAGTTCACAGCGCACTGAGCTGCCCATCGCGGACCGAGCGCGGACCGAGCGATGCGCGGCGCGCCCACGCGCGTGCAGCGAGAGAATCGGTAAGGGTCGGCTGTGATCTCGTCGTCGGCCTGCGACGAAGGATCTTCGATGCTAACGGTCTGTCGCCGTGCGTGCATCGTCCGAGCGATTGTTCGCGTCGCGCAGCGTTGCACGACACGATCGATGGATCCTCTCGGTCAGACACTCGTTCATCGGGAAAGTGCGGCACGCCGCAGCGTCCAGCGGATCATTGTGTCGTCGCGCGACACTTCCGTGAATCCGCAGCGTTGAAGTACTCGCCACGACGGATGATTGTCCGGGAGGCACTCCGCTCGAATGATTCGAAATTTCGGGACAGCGAACGCGGCATCGATGATCGCTCGCAGCGATTCGCTCGCATATCCCCGCCCTCGCCGCGAGACGCAGATGCCATACCCGACCTCCGCGCATCCTTCGGCGTCCGGGAGTCCCTTGAACCCGAGTTCGCCGACGACGAGTCCCGTGTTCTTCTCGACAATCAGATACATCCACTCGCCCAACTCGGGCGACGCGGCCAACGCAGAAGCGAAGAACGGAATCGCATCGACGATGTCGGGATTCGGCCAATCCTTGGCGGCATTTCGTCCCGCAACGCGCTCGAATGTGTCGCGTCCTTCGATCATCCCGCACATCAGGCGATGTGTGAACGGGAGGAGCAACAGGCGCTTGGTCTCGAGCATGGCGATAGGTCCGTTCGATCGGATCGGTGGATGCGTTGGCGCTGGAGCACAACGCACCGCGTGGAGAATAAGTCCCGATCGCCGAGACTTCGCTTGGATGGCGAGCCAACTCCACATCAAGCCTACCCGAGCTGGGTTCTGCTTTGGGTCCCGCTGGGTCCCGCATTGGACCCTGCATTGGGTCCCGCATTGGGTCCCGCATTGGACCCTGCATTAGGACCTGCATTGGGACCCATACTCCGCTCGGAATCCGCGATTGTACTGTTTCGTCGACACACACCTCCTGATCTGCGCTGCCGTATGCCTCACTGCGAAGCGACGTACGAGCCGTTGCTCGACGCGAAGTTTGCTTCGATGGTGCCGCGAGTTCGCGCCCACTCGTCCAACTTGCTGTCGTGCCGATCGATCTCGTCGGAACCCCCTCGCCCGCGAACGGGGCGCGCGGTACATCCCCGCGCGGAGGAGGTTTCCCGCACGGGGGCCTACGGCCGCGGGCCAACGCTGGCCTGCGACGCCGAGGGGGGTACCGGTGGACTCGATCGAGGCCTTGTTCTAGAACCCAGCGATGCCAAAGAGCGACGCGGACGGTTCGATCAAGAGGAGCTGAGACGAAGCGAGATCCGCAGCAAGATCCGCAGCGATACGGTGAGTTCAAGGCGACGCTTCGAGCGGAGCGTCCGTTGCGTCTGACGCCAGCACGGTTCCTCAACAGAGCCTCAGCCGGCGCGCTGGGTGCGACGACAGGCGTCCCGTTCGTTGTCGTGACGAGGCTGTCACGACGAGACTGTCACGACGAGCCGGTCAAGACGAGACTCTCACGACGAGGCGCTCTCCCTCGCAACTCCTCGACGCCCAATCGCCTTGTGACAGCCGAGCCACGCCGCTGGCGACCCGTGAATATTGCTTTCCGCCGAGCGAGTCCACGGACCTGTTGGCCGTCAGACCTCCGAAGCAAGCAAACTCGTCGCTTCGCAGGCGTCGCTTCGCAGGCGTCGCTTCGCAGGCGTCGATGCGCAGGTGTCGATGCGCAGGTCGGTTCGCAATCACCGTGATCGCGTCCACTGATTGTGTCGCGATGGTCCCGCAGTTGCTGGGTCGGTTGCCGTCGCATCGGTGGGCTTGCGATACGCACCAGACGACGCCGGCACTTCCGCATCGCTTGGACCGCGAGTCCCAATCCGCGAGTCCCAATCCGCGAGTCCCAATCAATGTGTTTCGCCTCACTCGCTTCACCTCTTCGTGCAGCACCTCCGTTGAAGAATCGTCCATCAGAACGACGTTGCCATCCGCGCTTTCGGTTGTGACTATGCCACCACGTCCGTGAACACGCGCGCCGACTCAAGAATCCGCCAGCCCGTCTCTCGAAAGCTCGGAAATCTGGCCATGGTGCCAGAGAGAATCCGAATGTCCTCGTCGTCGAGCAGCCACTCTGGTTCGTAGCCCGTGGCATCCTCGACTCGCTGCCGACGAAAGCGCTCCATCGTGAACGCACGTTCGCGCATCGACCAGTGGTCAAGCCGATCCGCGATCTCGAGCGCCTTGTTCGTACACACCGCCATTGCTCGATGCAGTTCGTGCCCGTCCAGATGCTCGAGTGCGATATTGCAGCCTCCGATCGCCCACCAGCCGAAGGACTCGAGCCAGTCGCCACTTGGCACCATGCCGAGATCCTCTGCCTCTCCGAGTCGATCGATGATCTGGCGGACCGCGTCGACGGGGTCGACGCTTCCGATCCCAGTGTCGCACTCCAGGATTCCGACATCGCAGGTGTGCGCGATCGCCGCGTACTGCGGATCGTCCCATGCATCACTCATCGCACGGTAGCGGAGCCGAGCTTCGTCGAGATCCTCCCGAGCTCGACGAGCGACACTGATCCGCTGCATCGACCCGCTGTGTGCCAACGATCGCCGCAACGAACTCCCTCGCACATACATCGCGAATGCTTCGCCGACGCGTTCGATCCGTGACACGGCCGGCGATCGCTGGAAACGATCGAGGAGATCCCCCGCGACCGCTCTCGCCTCGACGAGGTGCCAGAGCGTGTAGTGGGCGTTGGCCAGGTTGGCGTGCAACATCAACCGAACGTCGTCGCTGATGCCTTCCTCGGCAAGGCCTTCCTGTACCGCTTCCAAGCTCCGCACATAGCGGCCGCGCAGGTCCCAGCCTCCCGCGGCGCGGTTGGCGGCGATGGCTCGCTCGGTCGCGGTCACCGCCGCCTCCCGCATGCGCTGGGCGAGCTCGAGCAATCGTCCCGCGTCCCCCTCGCGATGCGCAGCGAGAGCTTCGCGGTCCAAGTCCTCGAATCGTTCACCCTCGGCGTGCTCAGGGCGTTCATCCATCCACACCGATTCCACGACGTCCCCCAATCGCCAATCGAGCGCATCCGCGATCCGCGAAAGAAACTCGAGTTTCGCGTTGCCGGTCTCCGGCACCATTCGACTGGGGTCCCGTCCCAGTCGATCCGCCAGTTGCGACCTGTTCCACCCCCGGTACACACGGGCGAGTTCGACGAATCGGTCGAGCCGCGCCTTCCGCATGGACCGCACGACGGACATGCTCCCCTGCCTTTCTGTACCGACGACCCGCTTTGTGATGCCAAATTTGATGCCAGCTGTGATGCCAGATGTGATGCCAGACGTAATGCCAGATGTGATGCCAGATCGGTTGCCAGTCGGGTTGCCAGTCGGGATGCCAGTCGGGATGCCAGTCGGGACGCCGCCTGGGACACTGGTTCGAATGCCGGTTGGGATGGCGATCGATTGGTCCTTGCGCATGCTGCGATTCGAAGGTGGATTTGCTTCGCCCGCCGAGTCGAGCATCGGCTTTGACCGAACTCGCGGTATCGGCGTCGCATCACCAGTGGAGTTCACCGCGACCGTGACCCCCTCGTCTGGCCCTTCCGTTCGGAACTCCGTGAACTGGCTGGTCACCGAGGGCGCGGCCAACCGCGCCGCGGCGGTTCCGACCAAGTGGCCCCTCTTCCAACTGCTCCGCGAGTTTCGATGACTCCGAAATGCGATCACGGGATTCCCTCAAGCCTGCCCGATCGACGCGGATGGGTATGGCCAACGCCGCCAGCGGTGGGAAACCCAGTTGGTGTCCCTACAAGGAAGGAGAGACTTCTGCACGATCGTGATGCGCGCGAAGTCGGAAAATTCGTCGCGATCGGAAGGTTGAACCGATCAAAGATCGAGCACCGATGTCACCCGGCGATCGCTACGATGCGACGACTCCGGGGCAGTTCCCTGCCTCGCGATTCCGACAACATTCGCGTTCCGCTTCGGTGGGTTGCATCGCTCGATTTCCGGCTCGGTCGCGTGACCACTGCCGGCCCGTCGTGACGCTGGCTCCTCGCCGTCGCCCGATCGTGTCCGCCCAATCCTCGCATCGCCGACACATGCCAACCACTCTCTCACGCCGTGAAGTGCTGCCCGAGACCCGCCTGTCACGGACCCACAAGTTCGCGATCGGTGCCCACGAGGGCTACCTGACCGTCGGGTTGTTCAACGACGGCCGACCCGGCGAGATCTTCATCAAGATGAGTAAGGAAGGCTCGACGCTGTCGGGTCTCATTCAAGGTTTCTGTCGGGCGTTCAGCCTGTGCCTGCAGCACGGCCTCTCGGTCGAGGAGGCGGTCGAACGCTTCCGCGGCATGCGATTCGAGCCAATGGGCTCGACGACCAACCCCGAGATCCCGGAGTGCTCGTCAATCCTGGACTACGTCGCCCGCTATCTTCATCTGGAGTTTGTGGTCAAGTCCCACTGACCGGTGCGCGGGTGGGCGGACTGGTTTGGGAACTGCTGCGCCGACTGGTCTGCGAACTGAGACCCAAGAGATCCGGCAATGTCTGCGGATCCCCCATCGGTGAAGCGCTTCGCGCCTTTCGCAGCGAGTTCTGCTTCTCCAACTCGGCGGGGAGATCGTTGCGCGCGACAAAGGACGCGTCCGTCCCGATCATCACCATCACGACGTCGTCGCGACCTGGAACCTCGAGCAGGATCATCGACCACTCAGCCGGCGATCCTTGCGCAGTGAGCGGTACGAAGACGCATTGA
>JBBQCR010000215.1:0-6154 GCA_038318935.1 Phycisphaerales bacterium | reverse complement strand
GTGTGCGGCAGAAGATCGCTGACCGATGTGCCGTTCGCGCCGTGGCGCTGGAACGGTGTGAACGATCCCGCAAGCGGCAGCAGCGACTGATTGCCGCTCATGCCGGTGAGGCGCTGTCCCTGCCGCACCGAGTCGGGGAGCGGCTGACCATGCCGTTCACGAAGTACGGGTTTGGGATCGAAGGTCTCCATCTGCGACGGCCCGCCCGCCTGAAAGAGATAAATCACGCGATTGGCTTTCGCGCTCGGCAACCGGAACTCCGGAATCCTGTCGCCCGCGGTCGCACTGCCTCCGAACATGGACGCGAGGGCGAGCCCTCCGAGCCCCAGCGCCGAACGCCCGAGGAAGTGCCGCCGCGTGAGGGCGAGCAGACGATCGTGGCCATCGTTCATCGGGAGGTACTCGCGGCGTCAGAGGAAAGAATCGTCGAAGCGACTAGCGTGAGCGCTGCCAGTTCAGGAGTTGCCGAGGGATCGCCAGCGACTGCGGCGGCCGCTGCAGTATCAGCCGTGAAGGCGATGACCTGCTCGTCGTACAGCGAGCGAAGCGCGTGCAGTTCCGCGGGGCGTGGTTGTCGCGTGGCGAGCAAACGAAACGCGAGCGTGATGCGGGCACTTGGATCGGATTCGGTCTGGTGTGCCACCCGCGCGGCAAGCGACTGCGCGCACTCGAAGAACACCGGATCGTTCGCCAGCGCGAGGGCCTGCAACGGCGTGTTCGTCACCTGTCGTCGCGCAAGACATTGCTCGCGGCTACCAGCATCAAAGAGAAGCATGTTCGGCGGAGGGGCCGTCCGCTTGCGGAAGGTGTAGAGACTGCGGCGATGAGCGCTCTCACCGGTATCGGGAACATAGCCGCCGGTCCCTTGCGCCGCAGCGCCCGCGTCCTCCCACAGCCCCGGCGGCTGCCAGGGTTTCACGCTCGGTCCGCCGAGCCGCTCGACCAGAAGTCCCGACGCGGCGAGCGCCTGATCGCGCAGCATTTCAGCGGTCAAGCGTGCGGACGGACCTCGCGCAAGGAGCACGTTGTTCGGATCGCGCGTGCGCGATTCCTCCGACGCGATCGACGATTGACGAAAGGTCGCGGAAAGTACCAGCCGACGGAAGAGACCCTTGACGTCCCCGCCGTTGCTGCGGAAGTCCGTGGCCAGAGCGTCGAGCAGCTCCGGATGCGAAGGTGGATCGCCCTGCACACCGAAATTCTCCTGCGTGCCGACGAGGCCGCGGCCGAAGCAGATCGCCCACACGCGATTCACCGCGACTCGGTCGGTGAGCGGATTGCGCGGGTCGGTGACCCATCGGGCAAGCCCGAGCCGATCACGAGGCCAGTCGTCGTCGAACGCCAGAATCGCGTTGAGCGCGCGATCGGCGCGCACCGGCCGCTTCAGGTCCGGTTGGTCGTAGGCCCCGCGCGTCAGTACGAATCGGCCGCGTGGCTGCGGCGCGTCCTCCATCACCATGACTTCCGGAACCGACTCGAGTAGATCCTGATGGTCCGCGCGGGCCGCCCGTAGTGCGGCGAATGCAGCGCGGCACTCAGGGTCTGCTGTGATCGCGAAGAACCGCCTCGCATCTTCCGTGTCGCCCTCGCCCGACTGCGATCCGTGGATCGCTGCGATCTCCAGACCCGTGAGCTCGCGATCATAGATACGAAGATCGTCAAGCGCCCCACCCTTGAACCCGACGTCGCGATCACGGGCACCGGCCTTCAGGATGCGGGCGGTCGCCGGACCGTCGAGATGGTCGCGAACAACCTCGGTTGCCACTGCGTGTCCGTCGATTGCGATGCGAAGGCCGCCGGCGCGTGACGAGCCGTCACTGGTCACGACGACCTCAATCCAGGAATCAACCGGCACTGGATCCGCGGTGCGAATCGCGGCTGCGGATCCGGGCCAGAAATGAACGATCTCCCATGAGAGGCGTCCGTCCTTCAGCAACACTTGCCAGCCTTGCTGATCGCTCTCGATCGTGAACGGACTGGTGTGCAGAAGCACCGCCCGCGCGGCTGCGGTCGGAGTCCGCATGCGAAAGGCGACGCTGAAGGGATCGCATCGCCGAAGCGCCGGTGCCCCCTCAAGCGAAACGCCGGTGTCGCCATCGAAGGCGGTCGCTCGACCGGTTGGACCGTCGATCGAGCCATCGAGCGGAAACGTCACGACGGCCGGAGGCACGACAGGATTCGGTGTTGCGGCCCGGAGTCGATCGAGCTCGTCGCGACGCTTGAGAATCGTGGCCGCCAGGACCGACTCGGCACTGCGGACAGTCGCAGCGCGCCGAGTGAGTTCGACCCGCTGTGCGTCGGTCGGCAAGCGCAGCGCCGGACGCGGAATCGCGCTGGTCGAGTAGGGATACGTGCCAGCCTCGTCGATCGCTCCGAAGAACGCCCCGAGGCTGTAGTAGTCGCGTTGTGGAATGGGGTCGTACTTGTGATCGTGGCAACGAGCGCACTCGACGGTGATGCCAAGGAACGCAGACCCGAAAGTTTGCACGCGATCCGCGATGTACTCCTGGCGCATCTCCTCGTCGATCGAGCCGCCCTCGTTGGTCTGTCGGTGTAGTCGATTGAAAGCCGTCGCGAGTCGCTGTTGGTCGGTGGCTCCGGGCAGCAGGTCCCCCGCGATCTGCTCGGTGACGAATGCGTCCCACGGCATGTTGGCGTTGAACGCCGCTATCACCCAATCGCGCCAGGGCCACGTGTGGCATTCCCAGTCGGATTGATAGCCGAAGGTGTCGGCGAAGCGGGCGACATCGAGCCAGTCTGCCGCCATGCGCTCGCCGTAGCGAGGCGACGCGAGCAGACGATCGACCTGGCGCTCCCACGCGCCCGGTTCGGTGTCGGCGAGGAAGGCGTCGGTCTCTGCGGGAGTTGGTGAAATGCCCGTCAGCACGAGCGAGGCGCGTCGCAGCAGCGTCGTTTGATCTGCCTCCGGCGCAGGACGCAAGCCCGCCTGCGTCAGTCGATAAAGGACGAATCGATCGATGTCGTCGTGACCCCATGCCGGGTCTGTTGAGCATGTCGGAGCGACGCGAGTGGGCGGCACGAACGCCCAGTGCGGCTGGTACTCGCCCCCTTCCGCGACCCAGCGACGGAGGACTTCTCGCTGCGCTTCCGTGAGCGGTATCTGCGCCGGCGGCGGCATCACCTCGTCAGGATCATCGCTGAGAACGCGTCGGACGAGTTCGCTCGCGTCCGCGTCGTGGGGCACGACGGGAAATCCACCATCGCGGAGCGGAGAACGCGATCCCTCCTGCGTATCTAAACGGAGTCCGCGTTTGCGCGTACCTGCGTCCGGGCCGTGGCAGCGAAAGCAGTGTTCGGCGAGAAGCGGTCGAACGTCACGATTGAAATCGATCCGATCGGGAGCGGCCGTGCTGCGAACGACACCAGGTCCGACGCCCGCGCCGCCGATCGCCGTCGCGGTAGCGAGCGCGAGCAACAGGGACTTCACTGGGCGGAAAACGCACCGCATCTGCGGCGAGTGTATCACCGCCTCCGCACGGCCCGCACCCGTCGGGCATGATGATCATGCTGATCATGCTGGTCATGCTGATCATGATGGTCATGATGGTCATGCTCGCCAGCAAGAAGACACCGCAGGTCTACGACTTCTTCGTCGCCGCGATCGTCGCCCGCGCGAGTTCGAGCGCCTTCTCGATCGCCTGCTCCGCAGGCACGCTGACGTCGGGCTTCACGCCATCGCCTTCCCAATTCGTATTGGTGATCGGGTTGTTCGCCCGCAGGTGCGGCATGCGAATGATCATCCGATCGTCGAGTCGCACTGGCTTGACAGGATGCGCGCCGCCGCCCGTCGTCTCACCGACGATCGTGGCCCGCTTCAGCGACTGCAGGTCGTAAGCGAACTCTTCGGCGCAGGAAAAAGTTTTCCGACTGGTGACGACGAACAGGGGCAGATCCTGGCTGAATCTCTGGCCAGCGACCGTCTCGTCAGAGACTCCTTCCCCGATCACATTTCCATTGCGATCAATCATGCGATTGAGTAGCGTCGGCTTCTCAAAGAGGTATCCGGCAATGTAGTCGAGAAGCTCCGGCGATCCGCCACCGTTGGCTCGTACATCAAACACGATGGCGTCGCATCGCGCGAGAAACGCGAAGCTCGCATCGACGACCTTCTTGGCTTCGTCGTCTGCGAGGAAGCCGTCAAAACGCAACACACCGATGTTGCCTGGCGCCACCTCGCACGATCGGAACGCCCAATTCTCTCGACGCGCCTCGTCCGCATCGGGGCCGAAGTGGTCCGCCGCCTCGTCGCCGGCCGGCGCGATACCGACCCGCAGATGGCGATCGTTGGTGACCGCTCGGAAGTCGGCGGTCAGCCGATCCGCGAGCCCCCGCTCGTCGATGATGCCGTCGTATGCCCCGCTGTCCCTTGCCTTCTCAACCGCACTGGCCATCGCGGCGCCCTTCTCGGGGAAGACGTATTCGCTACGAACGGCGGCGATGGCCGCGTCCGTGATCGCCGTCCGACGTTCCGCTGTCAGCGGCTCACTCGCTGCACCCGGGTCCATCGATGCGATCTGGATGGCGTCGAGTTTGCCGTCGGCATCGAACTGAAAGGTGACATCCATGTCGCCACGCGTCGACGACTGGATCTTCGTCACGATGGCCGTGGGCGCGACGGAGACGACTTCGGCGAGCGTCATCGCGCCGAACTCGGTTCGGAGTTTCGGGACCCGCGCGGCTCGCGCTTCGATCGGCGACTCGGCCAGCCGCTTGGCGGCACGGAACTCGGTTTCGAACGCGATGCACTCCGCCGGACCACCGGCTCGCACCATCGAGATCCAAGCAGCAACGCACCGGCCCTGCGGCGTGGCGGGAAGTTCCACCTCTGAGGCGCGGAAACTGGAAGCAGGCGCGAGAGACGCGGCGGTCGAAACTGCGGGCTGGGCGGGCTGAGTGGGCTGGGCCAGCGTGAAGATGACGGCGGCGAGAAGGGACGGTGTCATGGTGTCTCCTGAGCGAATGCCTGAGCGACAAGGGAGTATAGTACGATTCGTACTATTGGGAGATGCCGCTCGGGAGTTGCGTTCGTCAGTCGCTTCTCCGAGTTTTCAAGGAGCCCTCCTCTTCGCTCCGTCGCGTACTCCATGCCGGTACGCGCGACCGCTCTATCGGCTCAACCGATGCCACGAAACTCCACCACCACACAAGCGACCGTCGATCGCAGCGAACTCGAGTGTTTCGTCCTGGGTCTCCTCTGGCAACACGGTCCGTGCAGCCCGTACGAGGTCCGTCGCATGCTGGCTGATTCGCCCTCGACGCAATGGAGCGGCAGCGCCGGCGCGATCTACCCGCTCCTGCGACGATTGGAGGCCGCCGGACTGCTTCGCAGCAAAGCCCTGCGCGCCGGAGAGCGGAAGCGCCGCGAGTACACGATCTCGGCCGCGGGAAAGGCGGCGCTCAAGTCGTGGATCGGCCCTCCGTTTGCGCCCGAGGCGATCACGGTCACCGCGGATCCGCTGCGAACCAGAGCCCGATTCCTTGCGGCACTCACGCCAAGGGAACGCGTCGCCTGGGTCAAGGCCGCCGAGCAATCGCTTCGCGAGGTCGAGAGCAATGTTCGTCGCTGGCACGAGCGCTACGGCGCACGAGGCACCCGCGAACTGAGTCTCCTCACGCGTCACGCCGAGATGGAACTCGCGTTTCGTCTGGCATGGCTTGCCGAAGTGGCGAAGTCACCGGCGTGAATGAGAGCTTTGCCGCTTCCCGGAACGCTTCGGCGTGAAGATCCGCCGTGAGCTCGGGTGATCGGGCATAGCCTCCCGCGAGGACGAGACAAGTCGGCAGACCGTGGTGTCGCAGCGTCGAAAGAACGTAGCGATCGCGGCGTCGCAGGCCATCGCGGGTCATCGCGAGACGACCATAGCGATCGCCGATGACCACATCGACGCCAGCGAGATAGAAGACGAGATCGGGCCTCGACTGTTCAATCGCTATCGGTAGCCACCGTTCCAGCAGCGCGAGATACTCAAGATCGCCGGTGTGATCGACGAGTGGAACGTCCAACCGCGACGGCGGCTTTCGCAGCGGAAAGTTCTTTTCTCCGTGCATCGAGAAGGTGTAGACATCGGGATCACCGGCGAAGTAGCCGGCGTTGCCGTTGCCATGATGCACATCAAGATCGACGAGCAGCACC
>JBBQCR010000214.1:0-6171 GCA_038318935.1 Phycisphaerales bacterium | reverse complement strand
AGCGCTCACGTGAGGAGTTGACGGTCATCATCAAGACCGCTCGCCCCGGAACCGTGGTTGGACTGAAGGGTGCTGGCGTCGAGCAACTGACGGCCGACCTGCAAGTCCTCACGGGCCGCAAGGTCGCGATCAAGGTCGTCGAGATCAAGAACCCTGAAATCGACGCCAAGCTTATCGGCGAGACCATCGCCGAACAGCTCAAGAAGCGAGCCAATTTCCGTCGCGTCCTCAAGATGCGCTGCGAGTCCGCGATGCAGAACGGCGCCAAGGGCGTCCGCATCCAGCTCGCCGGTCGTCTCGGTGGTGCGGAAATGTCCAGGACGCTCGACCAGCGTCTCGGATCGATCCCGCTGTCGACGCTGCAGGCAAACGTCGACTACGCGTTGAGCGAGAGCTACACGACGTACGGCTCGATCGGCGTCAAGGTGTGGGTCTTCAAGGGTATGTACAGCGAGCACGACGAGGATCAGACCCAGTCGTCCGCCGCAGGTGGTCGGGCACGAGCCCGCGGTCGACGCTGAGTCGGCCGATCGTCAGGGATGGGATGGTTGCCTCTCCCGGGAGTTCCGGGAACGGCAGGAAGTACGAGTTTCACGCGGCGATCCGCACGGATCGACCGCTTCACTAGAGAACACCGCTGGGCCGCGTTGGAGCCCAGTCGTCAGGAGCGAATCGATATGGCTCTGATGCCCAGGCGAGTCAAGTTCCGCAAGGAACAGCGCGGCAAGCTCCGCGGCAACGCGACACGCGGCAATTACGTCGCGTTCGGCGATTATGGTCTTCAGGCCCTTGAGCCCTATTGGCTCTCCGGTCGGCAGATCGAAGCCGGCCGCGTTGCGGCTCAGCACTTCCTTCGTCGTCAGGGCAAGATCTTCATCCGCGTCTTCCCGGACAAGCCCATTTCGAAGAAGCCGCTGGAAACCCGAATGGGTACCGGTAAGGCCGAGGTGGAGTACTGGGCCGCTCGCATCAAGCCGGGCACCGTGCTCTTCGAGATCGCGGGCGTGACCGAAGACTTGGCGAAGCAGGCCATGGCCCGCATCGCCTACAAGATGCCCGTTCGTTGTCGCTTCGTCGGCCGCCGCGTCGCGGTCTGATTCAGGTTCCTCTTCTCTACTCAACGGTTCCCAACGCCATGAAGGCCGCCGAAGTCCACAAGTTCAGTGCCGACGAGATCAAGGTCGAGGCCACCCGCCTTCGCCGACGTCTCTTTGACCTCCGCACCCAGTCTGTCACCGAGAAGATCGAGGACACCTCGCAGTTCCGCAAGACTCACAAGGATCTTGCCCGCGTGTTGACCGAGCTCAACGGTCGCAAGGCGAAGGTCGCGAAGGCAGCGAAGGACAGCGCTGCAGCCGCCGTCGCGCCAACAGCCACGGCTGCAACTGGAGCCAAGGCAGCAACTCGAGGCAAGGTCGCAACTGGAGCCAAGGTCGCGTCGGCAGCCAAGAAGTCCGGAGGCAAGTCGTGAAGGATCGCTCCGTCATCACCGTTCCTGAAAATACCCCGCGCCGCGTTGGCGTCGTTGAGAGCGACATGCGGAGCAAGACCCGCAAGGTCGTGATCCCATACGTCAGCAAGCACCCCAAGTACGGCAAGTACATCAAACAGCGGACCGTGCTGCACGTTCACGACGAGAAGAACGTGTCGCACACCGGTGACCGCGTCGAGATCGCGGAGTGCCGTCCGATCTCCCGTACCAAGAGTTGGATCCTCGTCCGCGTGATCGAACGCGGTCAGGGCAAGGCTGAACTTCCGTTCGGCGAGAACGCCTGAGTTTTTCAGTCCACATTGAGAGCGAACTTTTTCCGCAGGCCCAGCTTTGGTGGGCCAGACCCAGCAGCAGCGAGCACCCGCACCCTACGACGCGGGAAGAGCCAACCATGATCCAGAAGGAATCACGACTCGAGGTAGCCGACAACTCTGGCGCGAAAATCGCCATGGTCATCGGTGTCCTCGGCGCATCAACCGCCGCCGGCAAGTTCACCCGACTTCAGATGGGCGTGGGCGACACCGTCGTCTGCACCGTCAAGAAGGCGATCGCGAACGCTGACGTGAAGGCGGGAGACAAGGTCCAGGCGATCATCGTCCGGACCAAGTACCCGACCCGCCGCGATGACGGCAGCTACGTGCGTTTCGATTCGAACGCGTGCGTGCTGATCGACAAGGACGGAAACCCGCGTGGCACCCGCATCTTCGGGGCGGTCGCCCGCGAGCTCCGTGAGAAGAACCAGATGAAGATCGTGTCGCTCGCGACGGAGGTGATTTGATGCCACGCCATGTTCTCAAGGGTGACACCGTGATCGTGACCGCCGGCAACAGCCGCGGTACCGTCGGTGAGGTGCTTCGCGTGACCGACGATGGCGACCGAGTCGTCGTCAAGGGCGCGAACATCCGCACCAAGCACCTCAAGCCGACGCAGACCCGCCCGCAGGGTGGCATCGTGAAGTTGGAGATGCCGCTTCACGTGTCCAACGTGAGCCCGGTCGTCTCGGGGAAGCCGACCCGCGTCCGCTTCGTGACGAAGCCGGACGGAACCAAGGTCCGCGTCGCGGTTCGTGGCGGCAAGGAACTGTCGAAGGTCCATGGGCCGCGAAAGACCGCTGGAGCGCCAGCGTCCGCCTCGGCCCAGAAGAAGGAAGCCCAGAAGAAGGAAAAGGCCTAAGCAGCCTTGAGTGCACGCAACGAGCCCCGGCCCGCATGGGTCGGACACTGATGGTGAGTGAACGCACTCGCCGGAGCCCCGGATTGCGGGGCGAGAACGGAGCCTAGAGATGGTCGCGTCGAATCCCAACAAGCCCGACAAATCTGCTGCCAAAACCGGTGAGAAGTCCGCCGCCAAGAGTGGCGCCAAGAGTGGTGCCAAGGGCGCTGCGAAGGGCGCTCCACCAGCCGATGCCGAACCGAAGGCCCCCCGCGAGCCCGGCGTCAAGCCGGATCCGCGCCGCACCAACTATCCGCGCATGCAGCGTCAGTTCATGGATCAGGTCGCGCAGAAGGTCATGCAGGAGTTCGGCCTCACGAACCCGCACGAGCTTCCGCGCATGACCAAGATCGTGGTCAACTCCGGGGTCGGCAAGTACCTCGAGAACCAGAAGCTGAAGCCCGAGATCCGCGAGACCGTGCTCTCGACCTTCGCGACGATCACCGGCCAACGCGCCGTGATGATCCTGGCGAAGAAGTCGGTCGCGAACTTCAAGGTTCGCGAAGGCGCACCATCGGCCTTCATGGTCACCCTGCGTCGCGATCGCATGTGGCACTTCCTCGATCGTCTGATCAACCTCGCGACGCCCCGTATCAAGGACTTCCGCGGCGTGAAGGATCGGGCGTTCGACAAGGCTGGCAACTACTCGATGGGTCTGACCGAGCAGGCGGTGTTCCCCGAGATCAACATGGCGAACGTGACGTTCACCCATGGCATGCATATCACGGTGTGCTTCGAGCACTCCAACCCCAAGATGAGTCGGTTTGTGTTGGCGGAGCTCGGCATGCCGTTCGTGCGGCCCGAGGAGAGCCGGAAGAAGTGAGGATTTCAGGGAGGGGCCCTCACTTCAGAGGGGCCCGAGCCTGAGCAAAGGACCCAGCTATGGCGAGCAAGGCCACATTCAACAAGATGAAGCTGACGCCGAAGTTCTCGTCGCGGAAACAGGTCCGCTGCGAGATCACCGGCCGGAAGCGCGGCGTTTATCGCAAGTTTCGCATCAGCCGCATGATGCTTCGTGAGTTGGCCCTGAAGGGTCACATCCCGGGCATGCGAAAGGCGAGCTGGTAAGTCGACGGATAAGGAATCAGATGGCGATGTCCGTTGCACCGTTGGATCGGTGACGGCTCCCGCCACACAGTCTCGGCACATTGAAACAGAGCGCCCGAACGCGGGACTCGCGTCGACCCCATCTGACGGGCGACGCGACACGACCCTCCACCCGATGCGGTGAGGAGTCCCGAACGGCGGGTGACGGAGCGAACGATGGCGATTCACGATCTGACTGCCGACATGCTTACCCGACTCCGCAACGGTGTGCGGAACCGTGAAAAGATGGTCTCCTGCCTCAGCAACAAGCTGAACCGCGGCGTGGCCAAGGTCCTCAAGGACGAAGGGTTCGTCCGTGACTTTGAACTCGTTGATGACGGCCGCCAAGGCTTGATCCGCGTCCACCTGAAGTATGGACAGCGCGGCGAGCAGATCATCAACAAGATTGAGCGAGTTTCGAAGGTCGGTTGCCGCGTCTATCGCGGTGTCGACGAGTTGCCCCGCCCGCTTCAGGGTCTGGGCATTTCGATCATCTCGACCAGCCATGGCGTGATGAGTGACCGTCAGTGCCGTGAGGCGAAGATTGGCGGCGAGGTAGTGGCAGAGGTTTGCTGAGTCTCTGACTGTCTTCCAAGGGCGTGTGTCTCTTGGTTGCCAGTCACGAACATTCGGATTGCACGTGCTGGTCGGGTTTTGGGTCGCGTCCGTTCGCGATCGTGACGGAGCACGTGAGTGGAATCAGTGCAGGACCGGCGACGGTCGACCTTCGGGAAACTCCCGTCGGACGAAGCGGAACCGGATAACTCAGAGGACACCACGACAATGTCCCGTATCGGAAAGAAGCCCGTGACCGTGCCGACAGGCGTCAAGGTCACGATCAATCCCAACGTCCGCTCGATCGAGATGGCGGGCCCCAAGGGCACCGTCAAGGCGACGTGGCGGCCCGAGGTGACTGTTGCCTGGACCGAGAGCGAGAAGAAGATCGTTTGCTCGGTGGACATGGACAAGTTGGACGAGGGCAATCGCAAGGCCTATTGGGGTCTGACCCGCGCCAACATCCAGAACATGGTCGAAGGCGTGACGAAGGGATACGAGCGCAAGCTCGAGATCAACGGCGTCGGCTGGGGAGCCAAGTTGCAAGGCAAGAAGATCGTGCTCACGCTCGGGTACGCCGATCCGATCGAGCTCGACATTCCTGCCAGCGTCGCGGTCGCCCTGAATCAGAACCAAGTGATCATCTCTGGAGCCGACAAGCAGGCTGTGGGCGAGTTCGCTGCACAGATCCGCTCCCAGAGGAAGCCCGAGCCATACAACGGCAAGGGCGTCAAGTACGTTGAAGAGATCATCATCCGCAAGCAGGGCAAGGCATTCGGCTCGTAAGCCGCATTCCACCCAACGCGACGACCTCCTCGATATCCCCACAATCGATCACCGAACACTTGCTTCACCGATCGACAGACACAGCAGACCTTTTCAAGAGCGACGATCATGAACCGCCACGCAACCAAGACCGCCCGCCGCACACGCCGCAAGGCCGGTGTCCGAAAGGGCATCCTCGGCGTGCCCAGCCGTCCGCGCCTGACCGTGTACAGGTCGTTGGACCACATGTACGCTCAGGTCATCGATGACCTGAAGGGCCACACCATGGCCGCCGCCTCGAGCCGCGACAAGGACTTCAAGTCCGTCGACGGCGCAACCGGCGACAAGACCTCGGTCGCCAAGGCCGTCGGTCAACTGATCGCCAATCGTGCCAAGAAGGCGGGCGTCTCGGACGTCGTCTTCGACCGCAATGGATACCGCTTCCATGGACGCATCAAGGCTCTGGCTGATGCGGCTCGTGAGGCGGGACTGAAGTTCTGATCGTCACGACTCGTTCGATGGCCACTTTGGCTTGGGACGACCAATTTGGCCTGGGACGACCAGTTTGGCTTGGGACGAAATGACGCACTAGCGAGTCGGGACAGCAATCAACGCGATCCTGATGTCAGTGAGAGAGACTTATGGCAGAACTGCTTGACGAAACTTCTTCGATCGAATCCACCACCGTTGGCGTGTATCGCACGTCGGCGACGGTGAAGGGTGGCCGCCGCTTCTCCTTCGGCGCACTCGTTGTGGTGGGTGACCGCCGCGGCCGCGTCGGCATCGGGTACGCCAAGGCGAACCAGGTGCCGCAGGGCATCGAGAAGGCCCAGAAGGAAGCGAAGCGGAAGATGAAACTCTTCCCGCTGCAAGGGAGAACGCTCCCGCACGCCGTTGAGGCCCAGTTCGGCGCCACCAAGGTGCGCCTCGTCCCAGCTTCCCCGGGTACCGGCGTCATCGCTGGACCGCCGGTGCGAGCGGTGCTCGAGATGCTCGGTGTGCAGGACTGTCTCACGAAGTGCTACGGCTCAAGCAACCCCAAGAACGTGGTCAAGGCCATG
>JBBQCR010000213.1:0-6247 GCA_038318935.1 Phycisphaerales bacterium | reverse complement strand
CGTCGCCAAAGCTCGGGCGCCCGTCATCGTTGCGCCCTCCATGAACGAAGTGATGTGGCGAAATCCGGCGATACGGAGGAACGTAGCTCAGCTCCGCATCGACGGTCTGTACATCATCGAGCCAACCTACGCCCTCGAGGTCTCGGGGGAACCGCGGCAAATGCACGGCGGAGTTGGGGCAAATGCCGCCGGCGTGCTTATGACAGCCCTGGCAGCGCTAGCGAGAGAGCAGGCGCGCGGCGCCAAGTCATGAAGAGCTCTGCAGCGACGATCCAGTCTAGACCTGCGAGTCATCGTCGCCCGAATCGTGGGATTGGCCGCATCATCGTCGCGAACGCCGCTGTCGTGAGCGTTTCGACGACACCTGAGTCACCTGAGTCACGGGCGAAGCGCACTCAGCGCGCATTCGCCGATGAGAGTCAGCGCAGCCACACCACGTAGGGGTAGGTTACGGACATGAGGAGGCGAACTTTCATCCCCTCTCTTTTTTCGATTGGACGTCGGACTAGGTACTCGCCGCGGGTCGGGACAATTCCGTGCTCCCACGAGTTGCCGTTCGCCCGGAACCAGTTCTTCGGTCTCTCGATGGATACCGTCTCGGGCACTTCGATCGAGGTGACGTGGAAAGCGCTCGCGACGAATCCCGCCTTGGTCGGGCCGCGGTGGTAGCTCGTCATCTTGGGATGCGGTAGGCGCTTCCAGACGAGAAGATCCTCGCTGTATTCGCTCAGCCACCGGACTTCACCGCTCTTCTCCGAGGGGTCGCTGGTGTTGTTCCCGCAACACAGGACCGCTGCGGTACCAAGCGCTTCGCGCTTGAGTTCTGCGCGCCACGCGTAGACACGCAAGGCGGTTGCCGGAGCAAAGGACCAAAGGGTGAACCCGTACTTGCTTACGTCATCGAGCTTTCGCTTCTGAATCTGCTGCAGGGTCTCGCCGCCGTGAGGCCCGACTGGATGCCAGAAGCACATTGGAGGAATGAGGGCCACGGTCCGAGATCTTAGACAACCGCACTGACATTTCCGCGGAGCACCGCCGAAGCGATCCACGAATATCGATCGATCTCGATCAGTTGCAAGACTTTCCAGCTTGATCGACTGTTGTCCGATGGAAGTCGAGTATCCGGTCATCTACCTAACGGGCGCGCCCGCGGCAGGGAAGTCCACCGCGGTCGCAGCCCTCCAAAAAATCTGTCCTTCGCTGGGAGCTTCTCAGCATCCTCGAGGGAGCGTACGAGTTCGTTCGTACGCTCGCGGATGAGTCCCTTCAAGTACTCCTGATCATCAGTGCTGAGCTCGCCGAGCCCGATGGCGAAGTGGGTGTTCGCCTCGTTGCGATACATTCGCAGCTTAGCGTCGAGTCCCTTGCCCTGGATCATTTTGTTCCAATCCTCCCAGACTCGCGTTTCGGCGAGCGCCTCTACGATATCCGGTGCGACCGGACCGAAGAACTTGCTTTGGTGACGCCTGACGAACTCGTTGAACGATTTCTCAGTCACCGACAAATGATTGCTGAGCTTGCCGAGTAGGTCCTTCGCAAAGTACTCGGCATCGCTCCTCTGACCCGACGTCGCGCTCGACGATGACCAGCTCGCGAGCGCGTCGCTTGCGGCTTGGTAGTCGATCTTGGCCACGTCGAAGCCATGCGTCTTCAGGAACCCCTCGGTGTCCTGGCGGAACCCAGCGAACAGAACGTAGATGCCACCCTTCTCGCTCTGGAGCAGCGCTGCGTATTCGGCCGCGCGCGCGACGTAGTCGGAGTTGACTGTCAGCGGTAGATCTTCGCGTAGGCCTCGATCGAGGGCTCAAGTGTCTCGATCGCGTCGATCGCACTCGCAAGCAGCTTTAGCTCGTCGCTGGGCAGGTTTTGCAGGAGCTCGCGGATGGGCCTTCCGTACTTCTTCGTCAACTTCGCGATTGCTTGCGTACTGCCAACCAGGCGCTCCTTGATCGTCCTGCGTTCACGGTCGGATTCGTCGAAAGCTAGGTCGATGATCTCGACCAGCTGTTCGCGGATCTTCTTCTGGTACTCGTCGAGCGAGTTGTCCCGATCGAGGAGGAACCGCCACTTTTCGTCGAGCGCGTTCATCTTGTCGGCGACGTTCTTGCCGTTCATGAGAATCTTGTCGCGCCGCTCCCCGATCTTTGCCTTCGTGAGGTTAGTGAAGAAGTTGACCTCCTCGACCTGGCTGACACCGAGGAAATTGAACGCGCCGATACTTGGCGTGTCAGGGATCGATTTCACCGAGTCGCCGAACCGGGCGACGTCCTCGCGGCAACCGTCGATGCGATAGAGCAAGACTTGTTCCTGGTTTGTGTCGGAGCTCGACGCCTCGATGATCCGTACCAGGGCCTCGAGACACTCCTGGCGATGCTTCAGGTAGTCGTCGAGTGCTTTGGTCAGAACCTCGCGCTCCTTGTCGTCGCGAAGGTCCTTCCTTTTGAGGATCTCGCGGAGCTCTGAAGCTCGCGCGTCGTAGCCTGCGTCGGCGACGCGCAAACCGAACAGGAACGCGGTGACGAGGAACGTGACGATGAACGTGAGCGGCTTGCGCATGATCTCCCTCCTCACAACCCGTGGCTCCCCGTGATGCGCCACGGGCCGCCGTCTCGGCGCTGTAGCAGCCATACGCGGTGAACGTTGATATCGGTAAACGCGTGGTACTCGCCGTCGAAGCGGCCGACGTGATCTACCTCGACGAGCACCTCCTCGATGATGGGCGCCTTCGACAATGGCTCGACCTACCGCGGCGAGGCGCTGCGCCTCGCGTGCGAGCGGCTCGACGTCACGTTGCTCCACGCGCGGCCCGGTGATGCGCCGGCGCGCGGAAAGATGGAGCGGTTCTGGCGCACGCTGCGGGCTGGCTGCCTCGATCACATCGGCACGATGACCTCGTTGCATGACGTGCAAGCGCGGCTGCTCGCCTTCCTCGACGTGCACTACCACGAGGCGCCGCACGGAGGCCTCTTCGGCAAGGCACCCGCGGATGTCTGGCAGGGCGTCCGCCTTCGCACCGTCGACGAGAAAACGCTCGGGGTCTCACTCACCACCCGAGCGCGTCGTCGGGTTCGCCGCGACGGCACGCTCGACGTCGACGGCACACCGTGGCAGCTCGACCAGAGCTTCCTCGCCGGCGCGCTCGTCAGCGTTGCCATCGACATGACGGGCAGCGCTGCGCCCGTCGTCGAGCACGACGGGCGGCGATACACCCTGCGCCCGGTCGACGCGATTGCCGCCGGCAAGACCCGCCGTGCGCCGATCGCATCGACGCCGACGACAAAGACCCCGTTCGATCCGCCGGGCGCGTTGCTCGACAAGATCGCTGGTCGACCGCCGCGCCACGGCGGCAGGGAGGAGGACTGAGATGTCGACCGCCTCGTATCTCGCGCACTTCGGCTGCAAGGACGCCCCGTTCTCGAAGGAGGTTCCCGACGCCGACCTGTGGCTGCCCTCGTCCAAGCTCTCCGTCGTCGAGTCGCTCCTCGAAGCGCTCGACGAGCGCGCGACCGTCGTACTCGTCGGCGAGCCAGGTGTCGGCAAGACCTGCGTGCTGCGCGCACTGCGCCATCGCATCCCGGCTGCCGGCTTCAAGTTGACCTACTGCCACAACGCGACGCTCGGCCGGCGCGATTTCTACCGCCAGATCTGTCACGCGATCGGGCTCGAGCCTGCCGCGACGCCGGGCTCGCTGTTCTACGCCGTCACCCGTCACGTCGAAGATCGCGCCGTCGAGCGCATTCACCCCGTGTTTCTCCTCGACGAAGCGCATCTTCTGCATCAAGACACGCTCGACCACCTGCACATCCTGCTCAACTACGGATGGGACAGTCGCGCACTGCTCTCGCTCGTTCTCGTCGGACTTCCCGAGCTCCGCGAGCGCCTCGCGCTGCGGAGAAATCGGTCGCTCTACTCGCGCATCCATCACCGCCTCGAGATTCCGGCGCTCACACCCGAGGACACTGCTGAGTACCTGCGGATGCGCATGGCCCGCGTCGGTGTGGACCGCGAGGTCTTTAGCTCCGACGCGGTCGTACTGCTGCACGAGGCGACCGCCGGCGCGATGCGCGAGCTCGACCGGCTCTGCGCGGCGGCGCTTCGCGAGACGGCGCGCAGGAAGCGCAAACTCGTCGAACGCGACGTCGTCTCGCGTGTCATCGAGGCCGACACCCGAGAGCGCTGATCGAGATGCCATCGCGCAGCGTGCTGGTCAGGCCACACGCCGACGATGGCCATCATTCAGGTGGTCGCGCTCTCCATCATCAGGCGCGCTCCGTAACAGGCCGCGAACGAGGAGCGCATGGTGGCCCAATGTTCGCCGAGCGTCCGGTATTCGCCCCGTCGGGCTGTGTTGTGGGAAACGCGTTCTTGGGGCGACCCCTCACTTCGAGCCCGCCTGGTTTCCGAACTCGAGTTCGATCTTCTCGCCGGGAAACTCGGCGACGACCCGCAGCCTGCCGCCGAGGCCCTCGATGTAGTTCTGCAACGTGCTGATCATGACGTCGTCGCGGCGTTCGGTCTGCGAGACGGATGCTTGGCTCACATGCATCGCCTTCGCGAGGACCTCCTGCGAGAAGCTGCGATGTGTACGCAGCTCTTGAAGGCGCATCTCGCGATGCGAGCGCGCTTGCTCACCCGTCTTGAGCAAATGCAGCGCACGCGCGAGCGCTTCGTCCGCGTCGCTGTGGATCTCACCCGGCGTCGAACCATACGGCTCGTCTTCCTTGGGCGTCGCAAGTCCGAATCCAGTCGCCGGCGTCCACATCACCACGACTGAACTGTCGCGATAGTCGGCATCGATCACCCAGCCCTTCCCCTTTGGGCTTGGCTTGTGAACTGTGACCTTGCTTGCCGGGAGAGCAGCACGGACCTGGTCGGCAAGCCACGCTGCGTTCTTCTCGCGCTCGGTCGTCATAGCTCTACCTTTCTGCCGTCGGAGCCGGCCTTCTCGAAAACAATCGCCCCGGTCTTGCGGATACGGATCAGGATCGCTCCATTCGCATCGATGATCGTGTCGTGCGCCGCCTGTCGGTAGAGATCCAAGTCCTCGCGACCTTGGACGATGAAGTGGAAATCGCCGCTCGGCGGGAACATGCGATCGTCTGCGTCGGTGCACATCTCGTCCTCGACCGCGGTGAACGTCGCCGTGATCAATGCGAAGGCGGCCGATGCGGTCGATGCCGGCGCAGCCTCGGTCATTCGACCGAAGAACAGGGCAAGCCGCTGCGCCTTCGTCATAACCTCCGGGTTATTATAAGTCGAGAGTTATAGTAGGCCAAGCTCGAATCAACATCCCCAACCGTTCCCCAGATTCCTCGACGGGCGAACCCTTGGTAGGGAACGAATGGCGCCGCAACGCCGCGAGATTGCTAGGCGCCTCCATAATCGCACTCTAGAGGTCAGGGGTTCGATCCCCCTAGGCTCCACCAGGAAACGAAGGCACCGCGTAGAGATACGCGGTGTTTTTGTTTTCGGGCGGCGTGGGAATCGTTCCCCGAGCTCTAGAGATGAGCAGCGATGCCGCGGGCTTGGAGGCGCGAATCGTTCCCTGGCCGGTCTAGTGGTCCTCTCCGTCTTGGACCGCCGCCGGGAACCATTCGCCACTGCTGAACGTCAACTTCATCCACCCACGACGGGGAGATGTAACTGTCGCTCAGCACGCCACCCACGAGCCGCAACACCGTATCCCCACCCGCAGAGGAGACCCGGCCGTAGTTTTGCGGTGTCGCGACGTGCCCGATGAATTCGTCGATCCACCAGTAGTCGCGCGCGCCGCGAAGCACGACCGCTACTCCACGAATCTTCAACTCTGGCGTCGCGACCGCGACGTCGCGCAGGATACGCAACACGATGTCGTGGTCACGGCTCGCGACGCCCCCCTGTCGGTGGAGCAGCCGATAGACGCGAGCGCCACAAGCGATGAAACGCTCCGTCAGGTCATTCATCACCGCGCCGATCTCGCCCAGTCTACCAGCGCCATGAGGCGCCACGACGCCGAAGACGACGAGGAGGTGTCCCGCAGTGTTAACGGCGGACGGTTTCCGTCGTGATCTGACGGTCGACCTGGTCAGCGGTCCCGAGGCGCGACTCGGGACCGCCGATCAGCCAATCACGACCGCTTGCGACGGGACCGGCTCGGCGCTGGCGTGGGGCGGTCGGGATCGAGTCGGTGCTTGTCGCGGTAGGACTCGCCGAGGATCTCCATGCGGTGACAGTGCTGGGCGAATCGATCAACGAGTGCAACGACGCA
>JBBQCR010000212.1:0-6259 GCA_038318935.1 Phycisphaerales bacterium | reverse complement strand
TTTCTGCCCGGATTCTCCACTGCGGCGACGGTGACCGAGATCTCCGGGCGCGGTGTCGGACTCGACGTCGTGCAGTCCATCGCCCGCGAGATCGGTGGCGTCGCGTCGATCGAAACGCGACTTGGAAAGGGCACAACTTTTCGGCTGGAAGTGGCGATTTCACTCAGCGTCCTTCGAGCTGCAGTCGTCGACATCGGCGGCGAGCCGTACGCATTTCCGCTCGCTCGACTTGAGCGAGTTGTGCGCATGCCCTACGAGGCATTCAGCACGATTGAAGGGAAGCAGCAGTTCCTTCTGGATGGGCGCTCGGTAGGTCTCGTCGACGCGGCAACACTGCTTCAGATCAAGCCTGGCGAGCGCGACGGCGATGTGGCGAGCGTCATGGTCGTCGCTCACGGGCGTGGCAGCGACGAGGAGTGGTACGGCCTGGTCGTCGATCGATTCGCTGGGGAGAGCGACCTCGTGGTCCGTCCGCTTGATCATCGCTTCGGCAAGGTGCCGCACATTGCAGCGGCGGCGCTTCTGGAATCGGGTGATCCATTGCTGGTGGTCGATGTCGATGATCTGGTTCTGTCGATGCGGCAGTATCTCGCCGACGGTCGGCTGCGCGGGACGACGATGTCCGTCGAGGTGGAGAGTCATCGACGGCGTCGCATCCTCGTCGTCGACGACTCGCTCACGGTGCGCGAGGTCGAGCGGCAGTTGCTCTCGCGCCTCGGCTACGAGGTCGACGTGGCGGTCGACGGGGCCGATGGTTGGAATGCTCTTCGCGCGGGCGGTTACGATCTTCTGGTGTCCGACGTCGACATGCCGCGCATGAATGGTCTCGAATTAGTGACGACCGTCCGGCGTGAGCCTCGCTTCGCAGATCTCCCAATCATCATCGTGAGTTACAAGGATCGCGAAGAGGATCGCATCGCCGGCATGCAGGCCGGTGCCAACGCCTACCTCACGAAAGGTGCGTTCCGCGACGATACGTTCGCTCGCACCGTTCACGACCTCATTGGCGGTCCGATGCGTTCCGACAGCGACGCTGATGCCGACAGGAGGGCATAACGCGTGCGAGTCGCGATCGTGAACGATCTGCCAATGGCGGTGGAGGCACTCCGTCGCGTTGTCCTCTCAGAGGGCTCGCACACCATCGCTTGGATCGCGACCGGTGGGCAGCAGGCGATCGAGCAATGCCGCGCTGATCGCCCCGATGTCATTCTGATGGACATGATCATGCCGCTTGTTGACGGCGTCGAAGCGACTCGGCAGATCATGCTCGCATCGCCGTGCCCGATCCTCGTGGTGACGGCGACGGTCGAAGGCAACGCATCGCGCGTGTACGAAGCGTTGGGGCACGGAGCGCTCGACGCGGTCAACACACCACGCATGGGATTGCGCGGCGATCTCGACGGCGGCAAGGAGTTGCTCCGCAAGCTCAATCACGTGCAGCTGCTGCATAGTCCTGAGTCCGCACTGACGCCAAAGATCGCAGCGCCGTCGCTAGCGATGCCAAACCTCACGCCTGTGATGTCACGACTATCGACGGCAGTCCAAGGCGGAACGCTGCTGGCGATCGGTGCTTCGACCGGTGGACCCCAGGCACTCGCGACGGTCCTGTCGTCATTGCCGCGTCCGTTCGCGAGTCCGATTCTCGTTGTGCAGCATCTGGGCGCTGAGTTCGTGCCCGGTCTCGCAGAGTGGATCTCGCATCTCGTGCAGATGCCGGTCGAACTTGTCCGCGAACCGACGTCGCTCCGCCCCGGAACGATCTACTTCGCGGCCCGCGAAGAACATCTGGTCTGCGACACCGCGAGTTCGGTGACTTTGCGTGCAGCATCGCCAACTGAGCTGCACCGGCCGTCGGTGGACAAACTGTTTCAATCGCTCGCGGACGTGCGCGCGGTAGGCGTCGCCGCCTTGTTGACCGGCATGGGTCGCGATGGTGCGAGCGGACTCCTGGCGTTGAGGCGAGCGGGCTGGTGGACGATCGCCCAGGATCGCGAAAGCAGTGTTGTTTGGGGAATGCCGGGGGAGGCAGTGAAAATCGGGGCCGCAGTGGAGACACTCTCCATTTCCGCGATCGGCGCGGCCATCGGATCCGCCTTCGCTCGCGAGGCGTGGCGGCGAACACCAGCAGGAGGCTCGACATGAGCAGCGAACGATCGACGGCGGTGACAGTCTTGCTGGTCGATGATCAGCCGATCGTCGGCATGGCGGTCGGCAAAGCACTGCATGGCCAGGCCGACATCACCATGCACTTCTGCGCGGATCCCAACAAGGCCATGGCGATGGCCGAGTCGGTGAAGCCGAAAGTGATTCTTCAGGACTTGGTAATGCCCGGTGTCGATGGACTCGATCTCGTCTCCGCGTATCGCGCGAATGCCGCAACGCGCGAGATTCCGGTCGTCGTCCTGTCCTCGAAGGAAGAGGCCGCGACCAAGGCCGAAGCCTTCGCCCGCGGAGCGAGCGACTACATCGTCAAGGTGCCAGATCCGATCGAACTCATCGCACGTGTGCGGCATCACTCGCGTGGTTACGTCGCACAACTGGAACGGAACGAGGCGTTCCGCGCTCTGGAGGAGAGCGAGCAGCACATGGCGAAGGAACTCGCCCAGGCCGCCCACTACGTGCAGACGCTGCTCGACCCGCCGGTCGATCGCGCGGAGCTGCGGACCGAGTGGACGTTCATTCCCTCGGCGAGCCTCGGCGGCGACAGCTTCGGCTATCACTGGATCGATGAAGACCGCTTCGCGTGTTACATCATCGACGTGTGCGGGCACGGCGTTGGACCGGCGCTTCTTTCGGTTTCGGCGATGAGTCTGGTGCGAAGTCTCGCGAAGGAGGAGATGCGGGATCCTGTCGCTGTCCTGACACGACTCAACACGACCTTCCCGATGTCGCGTCACAACGGCATGTTCTTCACCATGTGGTACGGCGTCTTCGATCGCCGCGACCGCACGCTGTTGTGGGCGGGCGCCGGCCATCCGCCGGCGATTCTGCTGCGCGGCGATTCGATGCTGCAGTTCGATTCCGACGGCATGATGATCGGCGTGCTGCCCGAGTACGAGATCAACAGCGCGACGACGCAACTCCGGGCAGGCGATCGTCTGTACCTCTACAGCGATGGCGTTTTCGAGATCCAACTCACCGATGGCACGATGTGGGGACTCGACGACTTCATCGCGGTCATGTCGAAGCCCGCGCAGGGATCGCGCATCGAATCGGTCAAGCGCATCACCCGCGATCTGAAGGGCAGCGACCAGTACGCCGACGACTACTCGATGCTGGAGATCGAGATTCGGTAGCGATGGTTGGCGCCGCCGCTATCCGTTCGCGCGGACGCGGAGGTTGCGGAACGCGACGCGATCGCCGTGTCCGCAGAAGGCGATGTGGCCGCGGTCGCGCTTGAGACCGGGATGGTCCTTGCCGTCGAGCGTGCCGTCCTTGGACGCTTCCTTCAAGTCTGCATCGACGATCACTGTGCCGTTGAGCGTGACAGTGATCTTCGATCCCTTGATGGCGATCTCTTCGGTGTTCCACTCGCCGACCGGCTTCTGGTGTCCTCGCTTTGCTGCGACGACGCCGTAGACCGAGCCGTGATACTGGTACGGCTTCAAGTCCGCGTACTGCTTCGCGCCGTCGTCGAGCACCTGGATTTCCATTCCGACGTACGCCGCATCGCCTTCGGGCGGAGTGCGGATGCCGATGCCGTTGTTCGATCCGGCTTCCAGTTTGAAGTCGAAGCGGAGGACGAAGTCCCCGTATTCCTTCTCGGTGTAGAGGTTCGTTCCGCTCGGACCGCAGACGATCGCGCCACCTTCGACCAGATAGCCCTTGGTGTCGCCGATCCAGCCGCTGAGATCCTTGCCGTTGAAGAGGGACGTGAATCCCTCTTCCTTCACCGCAACCGCAGGGGGCGTCGCTGGTGTGGACGGCGGATCACCGACTCCCGCGGCGGGCAGATACAACGCGAGACAGACGATCGGAAGCGAGGTGAGATGCGATCGCATGAACATGAACGGAGCGTACCTCACTCCGACGCCGACCCGCACCGGTCCGTATCATTGGGACTTCCATTTCCACCGGAGATTCTCGTGACGCATCGCGCATTCAGTGGCTTCGCCATCGCTCTTGCCAGCTCGTTGACCATCGCCACCGCGGCCCATTCGCAGTCACCGTCTGCGAAGCCCGTCGTAGCGCCAGCACCACCCGCGCCAGCGATGCTCGCCTCGTCCGTTCCCGATATCGCGCTGACGCGCGTGCTGCCGGATCTCGCAACGACCCGCCCGATACAGATGCTTCAGCGTCCTGACGCTCCGAACGAGTGGTACCTCGTTGAGCAACCCGGCACCGTGCGCCTCGTCGATCTGAGCAGATCCGATCTCAAGGAAGCGCCGCTGGTCGTCGACTTGCGGGACCGAGTCACCGACAAGACCAACGAGGAAGGGATGCTGTCGCTCGCGTTCCATCCGGACTTCCCGACGAAGCGTGAAGTCTTCATCTACTACAGCGCGCTCAAGCCTCGCCGCTCGGTTCTTTCGCGATTCACTGTTTCGGCGGACGGGCGCAGCATCGATCCCAAGAGCGAAGAGGTCCTGCTCGAGACGCCGCAGCCCTACTGGAACCACAATGGCGGCACCGCGCTGTTCGGACCCGACGGATTTCTCTATCTCAGTCTCGGAGACGGTGGCGCCGCCAACGACCCGCATGAGAACGGTCAGAGTCTGAAGACTCATCTGGCGAAGGTCCTTCGGATCGATGTCAACAAAAAGGACGCAGGGAAGCCGTACGCGGTGCCTGCCGACAATCCCTTTGTCGGCAACGCCGATGCGCTGCCGGAGATCTGGGCCTACGGGCTGCGCAATGTGTGGCGCATGCAGTTCGACCGAAAGACCGGCGACCTCTGGGCCGGCGACGTCGGTCAGAACGCCTGGGAAGAGATCGACCTCATCAGGAAGGGCGGCAACTACGGCTGGAACAAGCGCGAGGGCTTCCACGATTTCGCGGCCAAGGAGAAGGCGGGCTTCATCGATCCCGTGGTCGACTATTCGCACAAGGAAGGCGTCTCGGTGACCGGCGGATATGTGTATCGCGGCACGGAGATCAAGGGACTTGACGGCGCGTACCTCTACGCCGATTTCGGTATCCCGAAGATCTGGGGGATCCGGATGATCGGCGACAGGCCCAGCGAGCCGAAGCTCCTCATCCAGAAGGGCGGATCACTCTTCTCGAGCTTCGCCGAAGCGAAGGACGGCACGCTCTATGTTCTGAGCTTTGAAGGCGGACAGAACGCCGGTCAACAGGGCGCAATCTGGAAGATTGTCGGTCGCTGAACGCGCCTTTCACACCGCCATGCGGGCGTCGGTCACTGTCGTATCGAGAATGTTCTGCAGCACCGTGTCGGTCGACATGCCTTCCGCCTCCGCTTCGAAGTTGAGAAGACAGCGGTGCCGCATGGCGGCGATGGCGATCGGTTTGATGTCGTCGGGCGTGACAGTGTCGCGACCCGCAAGGAGAGCACGGACCTTGGCGGCCAGCACCAGCGCCTGGGCGGCGCGAGGACTGGCGCCGAAGCGGAAGTATCGATTGACCTCTGGCGTCGCGAACTTGCCTTGCGGGTGCGTGGCGAGCACCAGCCGCACCGCGTAATCCTGAATGTGTTCGGCGATGCCGACGCGACGAACCAGCGCCTGATGGGCGAGGATCGTCGGGCCGTCGATCACTCGTTCGATGACCGGGCTCGCGCCCGTGGTGGTCCGGTTCAGGATCTCAACGAGATCTTCGCGGCTGGAGTATCCGACCTCGAGCTTGAAGAAGAAGCGGTCGAGCTGGGCTTCCGGCAGGGGATAGGTGCCTTCCTGCTCGATCGGGTTCTGCGTGGCCATCACGAAGAACGGCTTGTCGAGTTGATACGTCGTGCCGCCGACGGTGACGCTGCGTTCCTGCATCGCTTCGAGCAGCGACGATTGCGTCTTGGGCGTCGCACGGTTGATTTCGTCCGCGAGGACGATCTGCGCGAAGATCGGTCCCTTGCGGAACTGAAAGTCGCGGCCCGCTGGCGTCTCCACGACGATCGTCGTGCCGGTGACGTCCGCGGGCATCAGGTCGGGGGTGAACTGAATGCGGCTGAACTGCAGATGCAACGCTTGCGAGAGCGAGCGGATGAGAAGGGTCTTGCCGAGGCCGGGAACGCCTTCGAGAAGGGCGTGTCCGCCCGCAAAGAGGCAGGTGAGCACGCCGTCGATGATCGCACCGTGCCCGACGACCG
>JBBQCR010000211.1:0-6261 GCA_038318935.1 Phycisphaerales bacterium | reverse complement strand
CATGTCTGAGAGCGGACGAGCGCTGGCGGTGCGAGAGTTCTCACTGGAGTCGCAGGCCCGACGCTGGCGGGAGTATCTGATGTCGCCGCGGTGTTAGGATGGGCATCGGCTCATGTGGTCCTTGCTGCGCGCGATTCTCTCACCCGTGTCTGCTCCGTCGCTGAAGGTGCGACGTGGCGCGATGGGTGATGCGCCTCGGGCGGAGGGCGGATGGAGGCTGCGCGGTTCGCCTCGTGAGCAGGACTTGGTTGCAGACTCCGCACGCCCTCTCGTGACTGTGGTCACCGTGTGTTTTCGCTCGGCCCGCACCATCGCTGACACGATCGCCGGAGTGCGGCGCCAGACCTATTCGCCCATCGAATACGTGATCATCGACGGCGGTTCGGACGACGGCACCCTTGACGTGCTGCGGGCCAACGAGGATCTCATCGCTCACTGGCGAAGCGAGCCCGATGGAGGCATCTACGACGCCTTCAACAAGGGCATCGCGCTGGCCCGCGGCGAATTTGTCCAGATCATCAACAGCGACGATTGGCTGGAGCCGGAGCAGATCGAACGGGCCGTCGCGACGGCGCTGCGGGATGGAGTCGATCTCGTTCACGGTGACATCTGGTTGCATGGATGGAAGGGTCAGGATCTTCGTTGTGGCGGCGATCCGCTCTGGACGACTCGCGTGGCCCGCACCATGCCATCAATCCACCAGGCGACGGTGCTTTGCCGACGAAGCGTGTACGAGCGAGTCGGGCTGTTCCGCACCGATCTTCGGATCGCAAGCGACTACGACTGGTTCATTCGCGTCGCCAAGGCTGGCGTGACGACGGCGCACGATTCGACGGTCGTGGCCCATATGCGAGCTGGCGGCGCGTCGACGACGCGGCAGCGACGCACGATCGCCGAGGGTTTCGCTTGCGCCTACGGCAACGGAGACGCGCTGCTCCCCAGTCTCAGGCACTGGTCCGGTCGGTTCGTGTGGCCCAACGGCAAGCCCGCATGGGTCGGACGGATCGCTGATCGTTTCCGCGCCGCATCGCGAGCGTTCGGTGACGCGCGAACATCGATGCGTCGTCGCGCCATGGCACTCGCTAATCGCATCCCCATGCTGCGGAGCGTGCCTGGTCGCGGGTTTGCGAAGCAGGCCCTCGGCATGCGATCACCCGTGGTTGCCGTCGCAACGACGGACAGCGCTGTCCGGATTGAGGACTTTCTTGCGGTGCGCGACATGGGTCACGGCCTTCCCGAAACATCGATCGAACGCCTGCTTCGCGATGCCACGTCCATGTCGCCGGTGGTGTTGGCCGATTCGTCGCCAATCGCCGCACAAGCCGCCGAGGCAATGCGGCGTGGAGGCGCTTCGGTTCGCAATTCAGACATTGCGGAGCCGGTGAATTTCGACGGATGCCGGGCAGCGATCGTGCCCGACACTCCGGAAGACCTGCGACGATGCTCGGAGGTTCCGGTGATCGTCGCGCTCGGGCCAGAGCGCTGCCGCATCGTCACCGGCGACCAAGGCCTTCGAGGGGAGCGTTGAACGTGCTGCGGAGCCTGCAGAAGCGATTGGGATTCACGACCATGACACCACACTCTCCGGCCGGGGCTCAGTCCTCGACGGAACATCGGCTGCTTGAAGCCCTCACGATGCTGCGCATCCGACGGGGAGACAGCCGCGAATTGGAAACGCTGTACCGGTCGTTCGTACTCCCGGAGCTTCGACCGCGCGCCGGTCGCGACGAGGATCTGGCGCAGCTCATTGGAACGACGGTGGGGGAAGCGCTGTACATCGCCCACGCGCTGCAACAGGCGTTGCCGCATGGTGGCGACGTCTGCGAGTTCGGCGTCGCCCAAGGCGCGACGTCGCGTCTCCTCGCCCGCGAGATTGCCGCCACCGACCGCAAGCTCTGGCTGTTCGATTCCTTCGAGGGGTTGCCGAAGCCTTCGAAGGAAGACGTTCTGATCGATGACATCTTCAGCCTCGGCTCGATGGATGCGTATGCAGGCACCATGCGGTGCCCGCGCGAGCAGGTGGAACAACGGCTTCGCGAGATAGCGTTTCCGAGCGACCGGGTGCGCATCAAGCCAGGCTGGATCGACAGGACTCTCTTTGAACCTCCGGTTCCGGAGCGGGTCGCGTTCGCGTACGTCGATTTCGACTTCCACGATCCGATCCGCGTCGCCCTCGAGTGGCTCGACGAACGCATGCCGGTCGGTGGTGGAGTGGTCGTCGACGACTACGGGTTCTTCTCCAAGGGTGCGCAGATCGCCGTTGATAGCTTCGTCGCCGCACGGCAGGGTCGTTGGCGATTCGCGATGCCTCATCCCGCCGCAGGGCATTTCTGCATGCTGACGCGGATCTGATCGGTCCTTCCGGTGAAAGCATGTCCGCAGCTCCGGTCCTTCTCGTTCTCGGTATGCATCGCAGCGGCACCTCGGCGCTGACGAGGGCGTTGCACCTGGCGGGTTGCGCAGTCACGAGAACGCTGCTCGAATCGCGTGCGGACAATCCCGACGGATACTGGGAGTCCGCGCGACTCGTCGCCTTGCACGAACTGGCTTTGCGATCGATCGGATCGCACGGGATCGGTACGTGGAGCGAGGTCACCGAAGAGAGACATGCGGCGGAGCGGGCTACAACCATGTCCACGTTGCGTCGCGGCTTCGCGCTCGAATGCGATGCCGACGGGGCCGTCGTCGTCAAGGATCCTCGCCTCTGCCATCTTGCGGATTGCGCCGGCGAGGCCATCCGGGCGATGGGACGTGAGCCGATCGCCATTCACGTGGTGCGAGATCCCGACGACGTCGCAAGGTCGCTCTCATCGCGGAACGTCGTGGCTCCCGCCTACGCATCGCTCCTGTGGCGACAGTACACGTTGCACGCGGAGCGCCTGACGAGGGGTTGGAGACGGGTACTTGTCCGTTACGAGCGATTCATCGAACGACCGGTCGAGACGATCGCGATGATCTTCGAGCACGCCGGGCTCCCGGCTCCCGATCAGGAGCGCAGAGCGGCGGTGCGAGCATGGGTGCGCCCTCGTTCGTCGACTCCGAGCCCGTCCGTTGACGATGCGGCGGCGCATGAACTCGACTCACGCATCGGCGCCGAGCCTTCGTGGCCCGACGTCCCGACGCTCGATGCCGCGTGGACTCGAGCTCAAGCCGACAGCGGGATCATCGGGCCTGGATGCGATCCGATGTTTCTGATCCTTCAGTCGGAAACGACGATCGGTTGGGCACAGGCCGCCGCGGTGGTGACCGAATGGGCGCTTCGCGAGGGAGTTCCACGCGACGAGGCGCTTGACGTCGATCGGTTGCTTCGTGGACTCGGGCTGCGACTCGGCGAGGACGTCCAGTCGCTCACTGCAGGCGAGTCGTCGCGCGCGAAGCTCGACCAGATTCTCCATTCCACGTCGTGGCGCATGACCGGACCGCTGCGACGCCTTGTCGATCGGTTCCGGCTGTGAAGCTCCTTCGGCGACTGATCGGAATGAGGCCAGCACGTTCGGTACTGGTCGTTCTTCAGGATCGCACCGTGGGCGGCGCACAGATGTTCGCGATGAGAATCGCGGCGGCTCTTTCGAAGTACGATCGGGTAATCGTCACCAGTGTCGAGCTGCTTCCGCCCGATCCGCAGTTCACACGACGCCTCGAAGCGGAAACGACGTTCGTCGATACCCATGGCGAGATCGCTGCGCTTGCGAAAGTCATCGAGCGCGAGCGCATCGACGCGATCAGTTCCCACGGCTGGTGGAGTGATCGCCACGTGCACGCAGCGATCTCGCGACTGCCGGCGTCCGTCGCCAGGCCGCGCTGGGTCATCAGCATGCACGGGTGTTACGAGCAACTGCTGGTGCGCCCCGAAGTAGATCCGACGTTCGCGTCGCTTGCCCCTGCGGTCCTTCGGAGCGCTGATGCCATTGCGATCGCTGCGGTGAAGAATCGTCGAGTGTTCGAAGCCATGTCCCTCGATGACACCAAGGTTGCCGAGGTGCCCTACGGATTCCAAGCGAGTGCGCCGCGAACGATTCGACGCGTTGCGGGAGACGTCGTCTTCGGACTCGTCTCGCGACCGGCGGCGGACAAGGGGTGGCTGGTGAGCATCGAGGCCTTCCGAATCGTGCGGGATCGACTGGCGTTGCGCGGGAGATCGGCAGCGCTCGTACTCGTTGGCGGCGGCCCCTACGCCGATGCGTTGAAGGACGCGCACCGCAACGAGCCCGGTCTCACCTTCGCGGGTTGGTCCGACCGACCGGAGGAGTGGATCGCGGGATTTGACGTCGCGCTCCTGCCCACGTGGTTCGTGTCCGAGAGTCTGCCGAATTCGATCATTGAGTATCTCGCGCAATCAGTCCCGATCATCGCATCGCGCTGGGCTGAGATTCCGCGGATGATCGGCGAAGGCGCGGACGCCGCGGGCGTTCTCATCGGCGTCGATGGCGAGCAAGGTGTTGCGCTGCCGGAGCTCGCTGATGCGATGGAGCGCATGGCAAACGATGGGGTGTTGCGCGGTCGCTGCGCACTGATGGGACCACGGCATGCGAGTCGCTTCGACATGGAGCGCTGCGTCGCGAGCTACCGGGCGATGCTCAGGCTGTCGTCGAACGGGTGATCGTCGGCGTTCCTGCATCGATCGCCGAATAGCCCATGTGCACCGGCCGGACATCGGGATCGACAGCAATCGGCAGGGCGTCGACGAGACGATGGAAAAAGCCGTCCGCGAGTGTGCTGCGCACTCCGGCAGTGAGGAAGTACGTGCCCGGAAGGAGCGACATGCGAATCGGAAACGAGACGGTGACTGTCTCACCGGCGCGGGCCGAGAAGTTCAGTGCCTGCGGCGGACAGAAGAGTCCCGCCAGGATCACGCCGGCAACGTTTCGAAACTGGAAGCCGAACACCACGGCTTCGGCGTCGCGATCGAACCGGATGCGCATCTCAAGCCGATACTCGTGATGAAGGCGCAACCGATTGAGCCTGCGACCGGCGGAGCCGACGATCCGCAGTGATTCGAAGCGCGCCCCATCAGCGGGATACTCGGCGGGATCGTGGGCGATGAGCGAGGGGTCGAAGCCTCCGTCATCGGCGTCATGGGCGTCATGCGATTCATGCGGATCATCGCCCATCGTTTGTACGGTGCGTTCGTTCGAGTCGGTCGTTCGAGCGGGTATTCGCGCACTCGCGGCTTCCGACTCCATGGAACGGACCGTCGTCGTTCCCGTGTGCAGCAGCGAGTGATACTTCCGCATCACCTCGCGCGGCTCTCCGATCGCGGCGATCTTTCCCCCCTCGAGCAGCAGGGCTCTGTCGCAGAGTTCAAGCACCAGATTCGCGCTGTGCGACACGAAGAGAATCGTCGCTCCCGCCCGCTTGATGGCCGCAATGCGCGCGAAGCATTTGCGACCGAAGGCCTCGTCGCCCACTGAGAGGATCTCGTCGACGACCAGAATCTCGGGATCGACGCAGACCGCGACGGCGAACGCCAGTCGTGCGAACATGCCGCTGGAGTACGTGCAGACCGGGCGCTCGATCGAGTCGCCGATATCAGCGAACGCGGCGATCGCGTCGAAGCGATCGACGATCTCGCGTTGCGAGAGACCCAGCACCGCGGCGTTGAGGAAGACGTTCTCTCGGCCGGTGAAGTCGGGATTGAATCCGGCACCGAGCGCCAGCAGCGGTGCGACCCGGCCGCGAACCGCGACGGTCCCTTCGGTTGGCGGAATGATCCCGCTGAGGATGCGCAGGAGCGTTGACTTGCCGCTTCCATTCCGGCCGACGATGCCGAGCGTTTCACCTCGCCGGACCTCAAGGTTGATGCCGCTGAGAGCCCGCACCTCGTGATAGAACGCCCGTCGTCCGCGCCACAGCATCTGCTTCAGTCGATCGGACGGTCGGGCGTAGATGCGATAGCCCTTGCCGACGTCGTGGAGGCGGATCGCGGGAGCGTCGTCGGGTGATGTCGAGTGTGATTCGTTCACGTTGGTCACACGACGTCGGCGAACGCCGGCCGGACGCGACGGAAGAGCCAGAACCCGGCGACGAAGACCGCGAGCGATGCGGCGAGACAGAGTCCCAGCGCTCCCCACTCCGGCGCCTGTCCGTTGAAGAGGGCGTGCCTTGATTGCACGACGACGGTGGTCACGGGATTGAGGGCGATGATCCACCGCAGATGCTCCGGTACCGCCTCGATCGAATAGAAGATCGGGCTGAGGAAGAGCAGCGCCGTGCACAGCAGTCCCGCCACCTGAGTCATATCACGCAAGAACGTACCCATGG
>JBBQCR010000210.1:0-6284 GCA_038318935.1 Phycisphaerales bacterium | reverse complement strand
TCAGCCCTTCCCGGACTTCTCGTGCCGCAATTGTCCGCACGCTGCGGCGATGTCGCGGCCCCGACTGGCGCGAATGTGGGTGTTGACATTGCGCTCAATCAGAATGCGCTGGAATTCCAGCACATCGTCGGTCGCGGGGCGGCTGAAGCGGATGCCCTTCACTTCGTTGTAGCGAATGAGATTGACGTTGGCTCGCAGGCGTCTGGCGAGCGTGGCAAGTTCCTTGGCGTGTTCCGGCTGATCGTTGAAGCCGCCGAGCAGGATGTATTCGAGGGTGATCTCGCGGCCGGTCGTGCGGAACCATTCGTCGCAGGCATCAAGCAACTCTTCGATCGTCGAGTACTCGGCCCACGGAATGATCTCGCGGCGCATCTGATCGTTGGGAGCGTGGAGCGAGAGGGCCAGCGTCACTGGAATCTCGAAGTGGACGAGTTTTCGGATCGCTGCGGGCAATCCAACCGTCGAGAGCGTGATGCGCCGCGCCGAGATGCCCATGCCCCACGGGGCGTTCAAGGTGCGAATCGCGTTGGTGACGTGCTCGAAATTAGCCAGCGGCTCGCCCATGCCCATGAAGACGACGTGGCTCACGCGACTCTGAGGATCGTGTTCGTCTCCACCGAGGACGAACGATCTGCCGAAGCGCCACACTTGCTCAACGATGCGCCCCGCGGTGAGGTTGCCATCAAGTCCGCCGAGGCCGCTGGCGCAGAACGCGCATCCGACCGGGCAACCAATCTGACTTGAGACGCACACAGTCCTGCGCTCGGGATTGGGAATCATCACGCACTCGGTCTGGCGCGACGTCGGTACGGATTCCGCGTGAAGGAGCGGCAGCGCGATCGGTGGCGAGTCGCCTGTCGCGAGCCGACGATCGGGCCATCCCAAGAGCAGTTTCTCCGTACCGTCGGAGGCGACCTGCTCAGCGAGCACAATGCCCTGTTCGAAGTCGATGAGTTCCGTCAGGCGCTCGCGGTTCGCCTTCGAGAGGTTGGTCATCAACTGCGGATCGGTCACGCCCTTGCGATACGTCCAATCGAGCACCTGCTTGCCGAGAAACGCAGGCAAACCGTTCGCCGCACAGAGTGCAGCGAAGCTGTCGGGTGTGAGGTCAAAGACCGACGGTCGATCGGGCAGTCGCATCGCGTGAGACATCAGTTGGTCGCGCCGACGGTGAGATCGACGACCTTCATCGGAAGGCCACGGGTCGTGAGCCACTCCTCGAAGTCAGCCCGCAGATCCATGCGAATCCGACGGCCGGCGGGATCGATGCCGCGTTTCCGCATCAGCTCCTTGAGCGTGCCCGGAAGTCCGAATTCGACCTCTTCGCGATAGACATCGTGCTGTTCGATCTCGGCCCCGAAGTGGTCGACGAGATGGAGAACGAGATCCTTGACGAGATCCTCCGGTGCGCTCGCTCCGGCGGTGACGAGCACGCTCTTCACGTCGGTGAACCATTCGTGGCGCAGCTCGCTCTTGTCGTCGATGAGCCGAGCCGGGGTTCCGCGATTCTCGGCGATCTCGGTGAGGCGCACCGAGTTGCTCGAGTTGCGACTTCCGACGACCAGCACCAGATCGACGTTGGGAGCGATCGCACGGACCGCCGTCTGCCGATTCGTCGTCGCGTAGCAGATGTCCTCGCTCGGCGGGTCCTTGATCTGCGGAAAGGCCAGCTTCAGGGCGTCGATGATCTTGCGGGCGTCGTCCAAGGAAAGCGTCGTCTGCGTCAGATACGCCAGCTTGCTTGGATCACGGATGACGAGCTTGGGAATATCGGCCGGACTCTCGACCACTTGGATCGCGTCGGGGGCCTCGCCGCGGGTGCCCACGACTTCCTGATGCGCGGCGTGACCGACGAGAAAGATCTGATAGCCCTTGCGGGCATATCGAATCGCTTCGGCGTGGACCTTCGTCACCAGGGGACAGGTCGCGTCGATGCTGGTCAGATGCTTGCTCTTGGCGAGTTCGCGGGTGGCGGGGCTGACGCCGTGGGCCGAAAAGACGACGATCGCGCCGTCCGGGACCTCCTCGATCGACTCGACGAACTTGACGCCGCGGCGAATGAACCGATCGACGACATGGCGATTGTGCACGATCTCGTGGTAGACGTAGATCGTCTCGTTGGGGCAGATGTCCAAGAGCTGGTCGACGACGTCGATCGCCATATAGACGCCGGCACAGAAGCCGCGGGGGTTGGCCAGAATGAGTTTCATGCGGCGGATGCGATCGATCGAGGGACGGTAGGAATCGACAGAGACAAGATCGGATCATAGTCGACGACCTGCAGGACCCTTTGGGTGTTCGCTCCGAGTCCGGGTCGAACCGTCGGTGATTGGCATCTTCCGGTACCCTTCCCGCTCGCGGCCCTCCCATTTTCGACCCGATCAGTTTCCGCCGAATGTCCTGCCCCATCGCCGACGTCCGCATCGCCCTTCCCCGATTCGGCCCGGATCACTGCGACCCGGTCTCCGAAAACGAGGCTCGGCGGTGGTGTCGGCAGTTGGCGTGGGGTCATTACGAGAACTTCTCGGTGCTCTCGAGTCTTGTTCCTCCCTCGCTGCGGGACGACTTCGGAGCCGTGTACGCGTTCTCGCGCTGGGCGGACGATCTGGGAGACGAGATCGGCGATACCCAGGAATCGCTTCGGCTTCTGGCATGGTGGCGCGAGGAGCTGCAAGCGTGCTACGCCGGGTCGCCGCGACATCCGGTGATGGTCGCTCTCGCGCCGACCGTGCGTCGGCACGAGTTGCCGCGCGAGCTCTTCGACCGACTCATCAGCGCGTTCGAGTTCGATCAGCGGAAGTCGCGCTACGACACCTGGGACGAGTCGATGGCGTATTGCCGCGACAGCGCCGACCCGGTCGGTCGCTTGGTGTTGATGATGCTCGGCGAATCGCGCGACGAGTCGCTCTTTCGACTGTCGGACTGCATCTGCTCGGCGCTGCAACTGACCAACCACTGGCAGGACATTCGTCGTGACCTCGTCGAGCGCGACCGCATCTACATCCCCCGCGACATGATTCGAATCGACGACTTCGAACGACGACTCGCTGAGACCGTGCGCCTGGGTCACTCCTCTGACGCGACCTTCTTCGACGAAAGCCGCACGATGGTGCGCGGTCTCGTCGAGAGGACGTGGAGTCTCTACGAAGAAGGAGAGCCGCTCCTGCGAGCGGTGCGTCCGCAATCGCAAGCCCTGATCTGGCTCTTTGCCGCCGGCGGCATGCGCACATTGCGGCAGATCGAACTCTGGAATTGCGAAACCGTCCTGCATCGGCCGACGCTGATGAAATCGACCAAGCTCCTGCTGGTGGCCAAGGCGTGGTGGATCTCGGTCCGCGCTGGCCGATCCGATGCGACGGCGCCGTTGGCGCTCGGGGGTGCGGCGTGAGCGACATCGTCACTGCCAGCAAGCACTCCGAGAGTTTGGACGCCGCGTTCGACGCGTGCGAGCGCATCGTCCGCGAGCGGGCCAAGAACTTCTGGTACGGATTGCGGCTGACGCCGGAACCGAAGCGTTCGGCGATGTACGCAATCTACGCGTGGATGCGCGAAGCCGACGACATCGCTGACGAGCCAGGCCATTCTGTCGCCGATCGCCGTGCCCGGCTCGAACGATTTCGCGGCGACACCGACGCCGCCCTCGAAGGTCGTGTTCCGAGCGATCGAGCGGTGTGGGTAGCGCTCGCCGAGGTGGCCCCGCGGTACCGGCTCGTCGCCAAGGACTTCCACGACATGCTCGATGGGCAACTCGCCGACCTTGGAGACGGGCCCAACCCGGAAGTATGTCCAGAAGAATGCCAAGTTCGATGTGCAACCTGGGACGACTTGCGACTGGTCTGCTATCGCGTCGCCAGCACTGTTGGGCTAGTGTGCATTCGCGTGTGGGGGTATCGCGACGAGGCGCTTGCCGAGTCGGCAATCCGCTGCGCCATCGATCGCGGCATCGCCTTTCAACTCACCAACATCCTCCGGGACGTGCGCGAGGACCATGCGAACGGTCGGACCTATCTGCCCGCCGAGGAGTTTGCGAGGTTCGGCATCTCGCCCGAAGCGCTGCTCTCGTGGCGCGACGAAGACCGCTGCCTCGCGTTCATGGAGTTCCAGATTCGCCGGGCCCGGGCGCTGTACGACGGAAGTGAGTCGCTCGAATCCATGATCAGTCCCGATTGCGTGCCGACGTTGTGGGCACTGACCCAGATCTACCAACGGCTACTGCAGCGCATCGAGCGCAATCCACGCCGCGTGACCGGCGACGATCGCGTCCGCTTGCCGACGTGGGAGAAGCTGTGGGTTGGCTTCAAGGCCAAACGCATGGCCGGTGGCTGGTCGACGGCCGACATGCCAGCGGGAGCCGCCGCGTCGTGAGTCGGACGATCGTGATCGTCGGCGGTGGAGTCGCTGGGATCGCTGCTGCCGTGCGTGTCGCAGATTCGGGTGCCACGCCGATCCTGATCGAGACGCGCCGCAAGCTCGGCGGGCGAGCCACCAGTTTCACCGATCCGCGCTCGGGTCGTACGCTCGACAACTGTCAGCACGTCATCATGGGCTGCTGTTCGAATCTCATCGATCTCTACCAGCGCCTTGGCGTTCTCGAGTCGATCGAGTGGCACGCCACGACCCACTGGGCCAATCCGCCGCACGAACCCGATCGCCTGACGCCCGGTCGCTGGCCGGCGCCGGCGCATTTCACCACGGCGTTCCTGCGCATGAAGTCATTCTCCTTCGCGGAGAAGCGAGCAATTGGCCGCGCGATGTGGGCGATGCTTCGCATGGGCCTGCGCGGTCGATTGGTCTGGCGCGGCCGGACGTTCGCGGAGTTTCTCGCCACCACCGCTCAACCCGCATCGGTGGTGACGCGATTCTGGGATGCGATCGTGATCAGTGCCTGCAACCTCCCGGTCGATCGATGCGACGCGTCGTACGCGCTGCAGGTTTTTCAGGAAGGATTTCTCGGCAGCGCGTGGGCACCGACCATGGGCTTGGCGACAGTACCGCTGGTCGATCTCTACGACGCTGCCGAAGCGATCATCACCGAACGCGGCGGTGCACTGCAGTTGGGCGCGTCGGTGAAGGGTCTTGCGTTCGACGGAGAACGAATCAGTGGCGTGGTGACCGAGCACGGCTTTGTCGCCGGGGCTGCGGTGATCTCGGCGGTGCCGGCCGATCGTCTCGACAAACTTTGCTCGGTCCCGCTGAAGCACGCCGATCGTCGCCTGCGGCATCTCGATCGCATCGAGCCGAGTCCGATTCTCGGCGTGCATCTCTTCTTTGACGCAGCGGTCATGTCCACGCCGCACCTGGTGTTGCCGGGTCGCGCGACGCAGTGGCTCTTTGACAAGGGACTCGACGAGAAGGGACTCCATCACGTGCACGCGGTGATCAGCGGCGCGGACGCCTGGATGGAACTCGACGAAGAGGAGATTGTCCGCCGCGTGATGGCCGATGTGCATTGGGCGCTGCCACGCGCAAAGGGACTTGAGCCGATCGAAGCGCGGAGCGTCAAGGAGAAGCGGGCGACCTTCGCGGTGACGCCTGGTGTCGACGAGTTTCGTCCGACCGCATCAGCCGATGCCCGAGGCGGGGTGCGCAATCTGTTTCTCGCCGGAGATTGGACCGACACCGGCTGGCCCGCCACCATGGAAGGGGCGTGCCGCTCCGGATACGCAGCGGCCGCTGCGGCGACGGGAAGCGGCGGACTTGTGCCCGATGTTCCGGCGGGCTGGCTGGCGCGGGCGATCGGACTGAAGTGATTCCACGCGAGCGCTCGTCGCACGGAGATTCGGAAGCATTATGCCGCGTGACCCGACCGATATTCTCGATCTCGCGCGCTCCTTCGGATTCGCCGTTGCTGGCGTCGCTGACGCCCGACCGAGCGATCGCGCGGCGGAGGTTCGAGCGTGGGTCGCGCAGGGCAAGCACGGTTCCATGGACTGGTTCACCGAACATCTCGAGGTGCGGCTCCATCCCACCCGCCTGATGACTGGAACCAGATGCGCGATCTGTGTCGCCGACCGCTACGCAAGTTCCTCGAGCGACGTGCACCACGACGTGTGGCCACCGCGCGGCCGCATCGCCCGATACGCCCGCGGCGAGGACTATCACCAGGTGATGCGAAAGCGATTACGGAAGTTCGTTGCCCGCCTGCGCGAGTTGTTTCCGCAGGACCGGTTCCGATTCGCGATCGATCTCCTTCCGATCCTCGAACGCGAACTCGCCGAACGTGCCGGCATCGGCCAAGTCGGCAAGCACACGCTGATCATTCGCCGTGGCGAAGGCTCGTACCT
>JBBQCR010000209.1:0-6290 GCA_038318935.1 Phycisphaerales bacterium | reverse complement strand
CACGGAGTGCCAGCGTGGTGGAGTCGTAGAAGACCTCCAGCGCTGCTGTGTCCTCGTCGAATCTGGTACCGGGCTTTGGAATCAGCGTGAGACCACACACTCCCTGCAGCTTTTGGAGCATCTCCGAGGTCGACTTCTCGCACGGCTCGACGCGAAAACGAGCGAGCACTTCGGCGCTCGCCTGCCCGAAGGGAAGCGGAATCGGACCTTCGCCCAGCCTAAGTGGATCGAAGTCCTGTCCGGGTGCCACGATCTGACGCTTGACGAACGTGCGCTCCTTCGCGTTGATCTCGGCGAGCCAACCCGCCGCATAGAGGAAGCGATCGTCGGACGAGGTCTCCTTTCCGCTTGCGTCGATGAAGCGGTTGAAGAGAATCGCAAAGCTGCGCTCACGGCTCGGGAAGCGAAGCGCAAGTTCAAACGATCCAACACGAATCGGAATCGTGCGCTCGCGGCTGGTGCTCGCAAGCACGAGTCTGCCGAAGCGCCGCTCGTTCTGTTCGGCGAAGGAGTCGTAGCTCTCGTACACGAGGTTCGAGCTGAAACTCTCAATCGTCGCTCCCGTCCGCTCCAGCGCCGAGAGCAGCGATTGGACGTCAGGGCACGGAGGCGCGGCGGCCTGGCCGATCAAGGCCAGCGCCCACGCGGAGAACATGAGTGGAAACGTGAGTCGCATGGGGAACACAGAGTCCTGCAATCGCGACCGGATTCCTTCCGATCGCGGATCAAACGCCGATGGGGATGTGCTCGACGATATCGAGTCCGAAGCCGTGCAGGCCAGGCATGGCCTTGGGATGGTTGCTCAGAATTCGCAGTCGCTTCAGCCCGAGATCACGAAGTATCTGTCCGCCGATGCCGAACTCGCGATCGTTCATCGGCTGGGCGCGGCCACCGATGCCGTCGACGCGCGTGAGGTCCGGGGCAGTGACATCGTCGGCGGCGCCGCGACGAATCTGCTGGATTCTCGCCCGAAGATCTGCGCCGACCGCTTCGGGCCGCAGGTAGACGATCGCTCCCCTTCCTTCGAGTTGGATGCGACGCATCGCCGCATGAAGCAATTCGCCGCTCGATGGAGTGCCCTCGACCGCGGGAACTCCGAAGATGTCTCCCAGCAACTCCCGTCGATGCATGCGCACGAGCGTCGGATCGCCGATCACGGCGATCTGACCGTCAGCGCCGGGGCGACCGACTCCGCCGACGGTCAGGGCCAGATGCGGGGTCGGATCGATGGTGCTCGACCATGCGAAGAGTTCGAACGGTCCCTCCGGAGTATCGATGCGAGTGCCCGAGTGCGGCTCCAGTCGCGTCACCAGCGTTTCTCGCTTGAGGCGATACTCGATGATCTGCTCAACCGAGCACATCTTGAGCCCATGCTCGGCGCAAAGCACTTCCAGATCCGGCCGCCGGGCCATGTCACCGTTTGGCTTGACGATCTCGATGATGAGTGACGCGGGTTCGAGACCTGCGAGGCGACACAGATCGACCGAGCCCTCGGTCTGGCCCGTGCGAACCAGCACACCGCCGTCTCGGGCACGAAGCGGATTGATGTGCCCGGGTCGCACAAAATCATCGGGGCGCGAAGAGCGGTCCACCACCATCTGAATCGTCTTCGCGCGATCCCGCGCAGAGATGCCGGTGCTCACGCCGTGTCGCGGATGCCCGTCGACGGACACCGTAAACGGTGTCCCGCGCACGCTGGTGTTCACAGCCACGGCCGGGCCAAGGTCCAATCGTTCGCAGCATTCGCCGGTGATGCTGAGGCAGAGGTACCCGCCGCCGACGCGAGTCATGAAGTTGATGATGTCGACGCTGGCGAACTGGGCAGCGCACACGAAGTCGCCTTCGTTCTCTCGATGCTCGTCGTCGACGAGAACGACTATTCGTCCGGCGCGGAGTTCGTCGAGGATTTCCGGGATCGGCGCAAGCGACATTGGGGGGAATGGATTCTAGCGATTTCCCGTACGATTCGAAGCCTCACCGAGACACCCACATGCCCGCGACCGTCCGCACCAAACGCATCACCGCCGCCGCCCGCAAGCCTTCGACGCCCGCACGCCCGGTCGACGCGGCTCGATTCGAGAAATGGCTGCTCGAACTCACCTCGCTCCCGACCGCTGCCGGCAAGGAGGAGCGTGTCATCGCGTGGATCGAGCGATGGACCAAGGAACGATCAAAGGATCTCCAACTCGACCACGACCCGTTCGGCAATCTGCTCATCACTCAGCGGAGGCGGTCGATCAAGGGAGTCGCGCCGATCTGGTTTCAGGCGCATCTGGATCACCCCGCGTTCGTGGTCCGAGCGATCCTCGACGCGAAGACGATCGAGCTGGAGTTCCGCGGTGGAGTTCACGATCCTTACTTTGATCATGCGAGCATCGAGGTCATCGACGAGAAGGGCCGCGCGACCATCGCGACCATCACGTCGATTGAGAGCACGGCAAAGCCCTTCAAGATCGCCACCGCGCGGCTGAAGTCCTCGCCGAGATCGCTGAGCATCGGCGACATCGGACGGTGGTTGCTGCCCAAGCCGAAGATCGCGAAGGGTCTCCTGCATACCCATGGTTGCGACGATCTCGCCGCGGTCGCCGCAGCCTTGTGCGCCCTTGATCGCATTCGGGCGAAACACGATCACGGTCACGTCGGCATCCTGTTGACGCGCGCCGAGGAAATCGGATTCATCGGCACGATCGGGGCCGCCCGCGCGGGCACTCTGGCGACCGATGCACGCGTCATCTGCCTTGAGAACAGTCGTTCCTTCGCCGAGAGCCCTATCGGCGGCGGGCCCATTCTTCGCGTTGGCGATCGTCGAAGCGTGTTCACGCCGGAGCTCACGAATCGGATCGGCGACGTACTGCTCGCGCACCAGAAGATGCATCCATCGTTCGTCTTCCAGCGCAAGCTCATGGCAGGTGGCTCCTGCGAGGCGACCGCGTTCGCCGCGTATGGCTACCGATCAACGTGTCTTTGTCTTCCGCTGGGCAACTACCACAACATGGCCGACATCGACGGCGTGCTCGCTGGCAAGCGACCGGCGAAAGTCGCGAGCGAGTTCATCTCCATCAGCGACTTCCATGGACTGATCGGAATGCTCGAGGTGATATCTCACAGCCTCGATATCGCGTCGGTGCCCGCGACCCGCGACGCGATGGAGACCCTCTGGAAGGATCTCGCATTCGTACTTTCCTGACCGAGACGATCGCATGACGAGTGTTGACCCCATTGCACTTCTCGACCAGCGATTCCGCCTCGCCATCGCGACCTCGCTTGGCGATCCCGCACTCGATGTCGATCCCGTCATCAAGCCCAGCCAGAATCCGCAGTTCGGTGACTTTCAGGCCAATTGCGCCATGGCGCTCGCGAAGTCCCGCGGAATGAACCCGCGTGAACTCGCCCAGCGGATTGTCGATCACCTCGATCTCGCTGGCGTCGCGCTCAAACCCGAGATCGCGGGCCCGGGCTTCATCAACGTCCGACTGGATCCCGCCGCGCTTTCGGCATCGCTCGCGTCCATGGATGGACCGGATCTCGGCGTCCCGCACATCGCAAAGACCTGGGGAGTCACGATCGACCTGTGCGGGGTCAACGTGGCGAAGCAGATGCACGTCGGTCACCTGCGGGCAACCATCATTGGTGATTGCCTCGCGCGGGTGTTCGAACGGCTTGGCCGCGTCGTTCACCGGGAGAATCACCTCGGCGATTGGGGACTCCCGATCGCCATGACACTCGCCTCGCTGCGGCGCGATCGTGTCGACCTCGACTCGCTCTCGATCACGGACCTCAACCGGGCCTACCAGGGCGTTCAAGGCGCGGCGAAGAGCGATGAAGCGGGGCTGGCCGCAGCGATCGCGTCAGGCGCCGGGCCGCATCGAGTCATCGAGCTCTCGCTGCAGTGCGACGACGCACGTCTGGTGATTGAAGATGCCAAGCGCACGCTCGTGCAATTGCAATCGGGTGAGCCTTCGCTGGTGCGCGATTGGACCAAGCTGATTGACTGCACCATGCGCGAGGTCTTCAGCACCGTCGCAATCCTCAATGTGAAGCTCGGGCCCGAACACTCGCGTGGCGAGAGCTTTTTCCGTGAACGCCTCGGAGGCGTCATCAGTTCCTTCGTGCAATCCGGTCTGGGCAAGGAGGATCGCGGCGCGATCGTCGTTCCATTCACCGATCGCGAGCGACCTCTCCTCATCCGGAAATCCGATGGTGGGTTTCTCTACGCGACTACCGATCTTGCGGCGTTGCGCTTCCGTGTGCAGGAGTTGCTCTCCGACCGGGTCGTGTACGTGGTCGACGCCCGCCAGCGAGATCACTTCAAGGATGTCTTTGATGCCGCAGCGCTGATCGGCTGGGACCGCTTGCCGGACGGCACGAAGGCGGCGATCACGCACCTGGGGTTCGGGGCCGTGCTCGGGAAAGACAAGCGTCCGCTGAAGACTCGATCCGGAGAGAACTTCACACTCATCGACCTGTTGAATGAGGCGGTCGAACGAGGCACCGACGAGGTGACTCGCCGCAGCGGCGATCCGAACGCGCCAACCCATGGACTCTCCTCGGCGGAGTTGGCCAGCATCGGACGCGCCGTTGGCATTGCGGCGGTGAAGTACGCGGATCTCTCGAGTGAAGTCACTCGCGACTATGTGTTTGACCTTGATCGGATGATCGCGTTCGAGGGTGACACCGGCCCCTATGTGCAATACGCACACGCGAGAATCTCGTCGATCCTGGCGAAGTCGGGCATTCCCGATGCAAGCATCACCGCCACAACATTCAGCGTGACCGAACCGGCGGAGCGGCAGCTCGCACTGCATCTCCTTCGCTATGGCGGCATGGTGTGCGAAGCGGCGGACGCCCTTGAACCCAATCGCATCTGCGCATACCTGCAAACACTGGCGAATCTTTTCAATTCGTTCTATCAGTCATGTCCTGTGCTGAAGGCGGACAATCCGACGACGAGGCTCGCTCGTTTGCGACTCTGCGATCTCACACGCCGCACGCTCGAGGATGGACTTGGATTGCTGGGCATCGAGTCACCACCGCGCATGTGAGCACGGTCGGCTCGTCGTAGAGAACGATCAAGGAGCGTCATGCCAAGTCGTCATCCGGAGTTTCCGAACGTCAAGGTGTTCGATCACCCGCTGATCCGGCACAAGCTGTCGCGAGTTCGCGATCGTCGCACCGGTCACGCGGAGTTCCGCCGACTGCTCAACGAGATTGCCGGACTCATGACCTACGAGGTCTGTCGTGATCTCGAGACCGAGCCAATCGAGATCGAGACCCCCGTCGCTACATGCACCGGCGTGCGATTGCGAGAAAAGGTCACGTTGGTCCCGGTGCTTCGTGCAGGGCTCGGCATGACCGATGGCATTCTCGCGCTCTTCCCCGAAGCCCGCGTCGGCCATATCGGCATCTATCGCGACGAACGCACCGCGACGCCGGTCGAGTACTACCGCAAGCTTCCCCGCGATGTCGCGGACGGGCCGGTCTTCGTAGTCGATCCGATGCTCGCGACGGGCGGCTCGGCCGCCAAGGCTGTCGCGGATCTGCGATCGCTTGGCTGCGCTCGCATTCAGATGATTTGTCTCGTTGCCGCTCCCGAGGGTATCTGCCGCATGCGCGATGCGGACGAGAGCGTGATGATCAACACCGCGAGTGTCGACGAGCGACTGAACGAACGAAAGTTCATCGTGCCGGGTTTGGGTGACGCGGGTGACCGGATATTCGGAACCGCGTGATGGCGACCTGATTCGGGTCGCTGTACGCTCCATGGACGGAATCCATCATGGCCGAGAAGAAGAACACGAGTTTCGAACGTCCGGGCGGCTACGCGATGCCGAAGGGCGCAACGCAGGTGCAGCGCCGGGCGAGTAAACAGATCGCAGCCGCAGGCTCTTCGATCACGCTGTTTGGAGATTCCGCCCCCGCCCACGTCGCGTCGACGGCAGTGCCGACTCCCACATTCCATGATTCAAACCCCGATACGCGGCTATACGTCGGCGACTGTCGGGACGTACTCGCGAACCTTCCGGACAAGGGATCGGTGGATCTCGTTTTCGCGGATCCGCCGTTCAACTGGGATGTTCCCTACGACGAGTGGCGTGACGGCATGCCGCGAGCGGAGTACGAGCGCTTCACCTTCGACTGGCTTGACGCGTGTATCGAGGTACTCGCGCCGCACGGTTCGCTATGGGTCAACATCCCCGACGACACCGCCGCCGAAATCGTGATGCATCTCAAGCGCCGCGGGCTCACCATGATCAACTGGTGCGCGTGGCATTTTCGTTTCGGACAGAACC
>JBBQCR010000208.1:0-6313 GCA_038318935.1 Phycisphaerales bacterium | reverse complement strand
GTCGGCAGCTACCAAGGCGGACGCATGGTCTTCCTCGGTCTCGGTACGGGCCTCGGCACGGCGGTCGTCGACAACAGTCATCTGATCGCGCTCGAGGCTGCGCATTTGCCGTACAAGAAGCGCAGGACCTTCGAGCAGTGGGTTGGCAACGCCGCAAAGGAGAAGCTCGGCAAGCGCCTGTGGCGACTCGAGGTCGCCAAGGTCGCGGCGATTTTCCAACGGACGTTTCTTCCCGACTACATCGTGCTTGGTGGCGGCAACGCCAAGGAACTCGGCGCCCTGCCTGAAGGCTGCCGTCTGGGCGAAAACAGCAACGCGTTCCTCGGCGGATTTCGCGTGTGGGAGCCGGAGTGGAGCAAGAGTGTGCCGGAGATGCCGGCAGCGGCCGTGAAGCGCGACTGATGCCAATTGTGGCGCTCCGTAGCGCCCTCCGGGCGCACACTCGCTCTGGAGAGTTTGGCATACTGGGACGCGCTTGAGCGCGGCAGTCAATCACGATCCGTATGACAACCTATCGCGACCGTCAGCTCGACGCTCGTGAGGCCATCGACTTCTTTCCCGGCTGCATCGTCCGGGCGACCTCCTCGAGTTTTCGCACGATCCACGCGAGCTTCACGCGCTGATACGGCTTCTCCTCAAGACATCGCATGATGAGCGTCGAGAGCTCCTCGGGAATCGTCGGGTCGATCTTCCGCGGCGTGGGCAGGTCGCCTCCGCTGCGGTGGGACTTTGAACTGCCGTCAGCCTGACAAGCCTGCGGTGCTTGATTCCGGAGCAGCACCCACCACATGGTGCATCCGAGATTGAAGACGTCCGTCTGCGGAGTGATCTCGTCCCGGCTCGCCTGCTCCGGCGCGAGGTATCCGGGCGTGCCTTGCACGCGGTCCTTCTTCGTGCCGACCTTGCACGCCTGACCCAAGTCGATGATCTTCGCGATTCCATGATCGTCGACGAGGATGTTGAGCGGCTTCATGTCCGCGTGGACGAACCCGCGCTCGTGCATATGCTGCATCGCGTGCGCGACCTGAAGGAAGAGATCGACGCACTCCGGCAGCGGCGGACGCGGAAGGTCGCTCAGCGGAGTCGCGTCGATCAATTCCATCACCAAGCCGAGACCGCTGACCTTGAAGATGCCGCTTCGCTCCTTGCAGAGTTCGTGCATCTTGCGGATCGTCGGATGGTCGAGCTTCGCCGAGATCTCGTATTCCTGAATCACCTGATCGAGGAAGCGCTGATCCTTCTCGCTGTCGTTCAGGGTGACGTGCTTGAGGGCCCAGATCTGCTTGGTCTTGGGATGGCGCACGGCATAGACCCGGCTTGCCGCACCATCCCCAAGGTGCTTGAGGATGCGGTAGCCGAAGAGCTGATGCTCCATGCGGTCCTGGGCGTGGCTCACGGCCATTCCCTCAGACCGCGGGAACAGTCAACGAGACAGCCGAAGCGACGCCCGCTTCGACCGCCGATCAACGTTGAAACACACATACCGCGCAAAGGCGTCGGACCCTCCCGAAACAGAATGGTGAACTGACGGTGACGGTCCGAGACCGTCCAATGGACTCGGGACCGACGGAAGAAATGCTGGCACTCCGGCCGCGACAGAATACGCATCAGAAGGGCTTTGTTTGTCGCTGGAGTCCTGGGATTCCAAGAAGTCTTGACCGCCAACGGCGTCAAGCGCGAAAGTCTTGCATCGGCGGAAGGGCGAGGAGGATAGAGCACATCCGGCGAGGCCGCCTATAGACCGTGCGGGTACTTCCGCGCTGTCTGATAAGGGGCGATCAGTTCGCGGGTTGCAGCGCGTTGTGTGAAGCGCTCTTCACACCGTTGATGAGTGTGCGATCACGCCTCGGAGAGATCGCCATTCCCTCCGTATCGACCCAGCGTTTCCTTCTGGACTTGGCGCAGCAGGTCGTTGACAAGCGTCGAAGCGCCGAAACGAAAAAGGTGTGGCGACAGCCACTCCGTCCCCAGCGTCTCCTGCACCATGACTAGGTAATGGAGCGCGGTTTTTGCGGAACGGATCCCGCCGGCTGGCTTCATGCCGACACGGATGCCGGTGCGGCGAAACGCATCACGGATCGCTTCCAGCATCACCAGCGTCACCGGCATCGTGGCCGCCGGCGCAACCTTTCCGGTCGAGGTCTTGATGAAAACTTCACCATCGGCGCAGCGATGCCCGTGTGCGGGTGCGGAGAGTGCCGCGTCAATCGCCAGGTCGCTCGCGAAGCGGACTGCATCAAGCGTCTCGAGCTCACCCGTCTCCAGAATGACCTTGAGGTGCGCCTTGCCGCAGGCTTCCTTGATCGCCCGAATCTCCTCCATCACCTCGCCATAGCGCCCGGCGAGAAACGCCCCGCGTGAGATCACCATGTCGATCTCGTCGGCTCCCTGCTCGACTGCGAACCGGACATCCGCCAGCCGGATCTCGAGGGGAAACTGCCCACTGGGAAACCCGGTGGCGACCGAAGCGACCTTGACCGAACTACCGGCGAGCGATTCTTTGGCGATGGCTACCAAGGTCGGATAGACACAGACCGCCGCGACCGATGGCAGTGGCGGACTGCTTGCAAAGTCTGCCGGATGGATGGCCTTGCGACAGAGGGCCCGAACTTTTTCGGGGCTGTCCTTGCCTTCCAGCGTTGTCAGATCGAGCATCGAGAGAGCCAGACGAAGCCCGTGCAGCTTCGCGCTCTTCTTGATGGATCGTTTGGTGAACGTCTCTGCTCTCTGCTGCGCGCCGACAGGATCGACTGGACGCCGCGAGGGAATCGGTATCGACAATGGCGCGGGCGTCGGCATCAACCGCCGCGGCCAGCGCGGAAGAGCGCCGGCAAGCTCGCGCCGCCGCGCAGAGCGATGCGGCGATCGGTCGCTGCCTCGACGGCATAGATGTAGAACATCTGCGATTGATTGTCGATGACGTAGAGGATCTCGTACGGCCTGTCCGCAGGCCCGAAGCCTGACACTGCCGTCACCATGCTGAAGCCGCCGTTGCCGGTGGTGGCCATGTCCGCATAGGCGGGATTTTCGGGAAGTCGACCGGCGGTCAGCAGAATCAGCGCCGCGACAATGAATGCGGAGCCCCAGAGAATCGCTGCAGAAGTGCGCATGGCTGTGTTCCTGTAATGAAGAAAAGGCAATCTCGAGCGATCAGTTTCGAGCTCTGCCGACTTCAGCGGCATCGACGGTGAGATTGCGATACCCCATTCCGACGAGGGTCTTTCCTTGCTCGTCCCAACTCATTCCGACGAGTTCCGCGCTCGACTCGTCAACGATGTAGATGATCGGCATCAGTTGCCCCTTCACGGTTCCGGACACCATGGTGTACGTGCCGCGGAGACGCGTGGTCTGAGCGTTGGCCTTGGGGGCGAAGGTGACGCCAGCGAGAACGACGAGTAGCGCGGCATTCAGTGCGAGCAGTCCGATGAGGGGACGACGGCGAGAGCGCATCAAGAGTCTCCTAGTGAACGCGAGCGACTTGCGAGAAGGCGCCACGTGGATCGACGCAGAACGTGATGATCAGATGATCAGATGATCAGATGCTCAGAGGTCGGTGTGAGCCCGCTTGGACGGGTACAGGCTGATCGAGAGAATCGCGATCGCGAGGATGAGCATGATCGCGTAGCCCACGACGGGGCTTGGCACCGCATCCACCTTCGGCTGCCGCGGACCGCCTCCGCCTTGGGCGAGGGCGATTGACGAAATCGCCAAGCTGACCAGAGCCGGCAACAGACCAGTGGCGATGCGGGACGACATCTTCATCTTGGGCAGAATACGGGCGACCTGCGTCCAGCGGCAAGGGTGAAAGCGGAAAGGTTCCGGCGGTGTCGCATCAGAGCGGCGTCAAGATCGTCCGACTTGCGTCCGCGGAGTCCGGCACGGCTCGGACGATCGGCGTCGCTGGCTCGTGATCGAGGACCAGCACCCATCCCTCGCCGGTCGCTTCCGCGAGAAAATCGCGCTTGTTCAGCATGTTCTCGTAGGGCAGCATGTCGTACCCCATCGATGCTGACGGATGGATGTGGTGGACCGTGGGAATGAGATCCGCCGGAAACACCGTCACTCCTTCAGGGGTTCGCACGAAAACACCCTGCTGTCCCCAGGTGTGACCGATGAGCGGACGGACCGCGATGCCCGGCAGTGGCTCGCACGCGCCGTCAAGCAGGACGACCACGCTCCGGATCGGTTCGAGGTGGGTCGGAAGGTATGTCTTGGTCATCGTCGATCGGTTCGCAAGGGCATCGTCCCATTCGCGCCGCTGCACATGAACGCGAGCTCGTGGAAAGGTGCGCACAAGCGAGCCGTCGCTGGCGACGCGCGTGAGTCCTGCGGCATGATCAAAGTGCAGATGCGTGACGACGACATCATCGATGTCATCAGGCGAAACGCCATGCTCCGCAAGTGCATCGACCACCGTGCGCACTTCCATCTGATAGATCGCGCGGTCCTTGGGCGTCCATTTGTCGCCGCAGCCGGTCTCGACGAGGACCTTGCGCGAGCCGTCGTCCAGCAGCATGCAGTTGCAGGAAAGCCCGATCCGGTTCGACTCGTCCGGGACGATCCACGTGGACCAGAAGGTGCGGGGAATGATGCCGAACATGCCGCCGCCGTCAAGCCGGAAGCCGCCAGCTCGGAGGACGGTAACGCGCCACGGGTGGCGACCCGGCAGAGTTCGTGTGATGGGACGCTCGGACATCGTCGCGAACAATAACGAAGACCGGAGTGTTCGCACGATTCGCGCTTCGGAAGTCCGCCGGTATCCCGTAGGCTGAACCGGTTCGGAGAAAACACCCATGTCGATCACTTCCGCACTGCTGTCGTTTGGACTCCTTTTCGCCGCGTCTGTCGAACCCATGGAGGAGCGGGGCGGGTCGAAAACGGTCGCGACCCCAATCGCGACCCCAATCGCTAGGCCAGTCGCGGTGCCGATCCGTAGTGTCGACCTCTTCATGCAGTCGGGGAGCGTGTTCGTCGCCGATGGGGCGCTGGCGGCGAGACTCCGCGCGGTGCGCGGGCCGGTCGAGATTCCAGCGTTCACGCTTGAGGACGGCAACGTCGTTGCGATCCGGATGAAGCGGTTCGAGGTTGTCGCGCCGTCGGTGGAAGTGCGGGTCGGCGAACGCCAGTCGCCGCAACTCGCCAACGTCATGCGCGGTGTAACGCACTTCCGAGGCGAGGTACTCGGCGAGCCCGGATCACTCGTCTATCTCGCGGTGAGTGATCGTGGCGCTGCAGGAATGATCGATCGAGGTGCCGCACGCGGGCGCTACACGCTGCGGGCGACGCAGAACACCGACGCTGGCCTCGTCCGAGGTGCGGCGCGTTTCGAACGATCGATTGGCATCAGCGCACCGGACGTTCCGCTCTGCGGCACGCTGGACACCGACGTCGGAGGCGCCGCAGGATTCGGTGCGGTACCACCAGGCAAGATTCCCACAATCGAGTTGGCCGTTGACAGCGACTGGGAGTACTTCCACATCTTCAACGACGCCACAGCCGCAACGGAGTACATCGCCGCACTCTATGGCGCGGTGTCTGCGATCTATCAGCGGGATGTGGATTCCCGCGTTTCGATCGTCTTCACGCGGATCTTCGATACCGAGGCCGATCTCTTCAACGATGCAGATCCGCTCTACCAGTTCCGTGACTATTGGAACGAGAACATGGGAGACGTGCATCGCGACCTCGCGGAGCTTCTCACCGGTCGCCGCAACCTCCCCTACGGCGGCGTCGCATGGTTGAACGCCACGTGCGGTGGTTTTGGCTACTCGGTGACGGGATACATCATCGGCAGCTTCGCCGATCCGATCGGCACCAACCCCGGGAACTGGGACATCAATGTCGTCGCCCACGAACTCGGTCACAACCTCGGATCGCAGCACACCCATACCTACGGCCTCGACACCTGCAACAGCGGCACGGTGCAGCGCGGTTCGATCATGTCGTATTGCCACATCAACAGTGGCGCGTCGTCGAACATCGATCTGAACTTCCATCGCGTCTGCGCTGACGCGATGGAGAGTTTTCTCATCAGCAGCGAATGCATCGAAAGCGATTGCGACGGCAACGGCATCACCGACGCGCAGGAGATCGCCGACGGCCTCGTTGCTGACGTGAACGGTGACGGCATTCCCGATCCGTGTCAGGACTGCGACGGCGACGGCGTGCCGGATCCAGTGGCGATCGCTGCTGGCAATGTGCCTGATATCGACGGCGACGGACGGCCCGACGGTTGCGAGCCCGACTGCAACGGCAACGGCTTGCCGGATAGTTACGACATCCTCACCGGAGCATCAACGGACGCCTACGGCAA
>JBBQCR010000207.1:0-6328 GCA_038318935.1 Phycisphaerales bacterium | reverse complement strand
GTCTTGGTCCCGCGAGCACCATCGGCATCAACTACGATAACAACCGCACTTGGAGCGATGGTGCGGTCAACACCTTCAGCAATACCTCGGCGGGTGAGTTGCGATGGCAGAACCAGCAAGGTCAGACCTTCGCGACCTATTGCACGCAGATCGGCGAGCACATCAGCTACAACCAAAACGCCACCTTCGAGCAAGTGGCAGTGGAACAGGTACCTGATTCGCCGCCCTCACCCGGCCCGATGGGCCTCGCCAAGGCAACGGTGCTTCGTGATCTCTACGCTCGCTTCTGGGCCCAGACCCAAAGCTCGGCGAGCAACGTGCAGAATGCCGCGTTCCAAGCCGTGATCTGGGAGATCACGCACGAGAACACGGTCGCTCTGACCGCCGCAGGAATTCTCGCCCAGCTCAACCTGAGCCAGGGCGCGATGCAACTGTCGAACTCAGGCAACACCAACAACAGCGTCTTCTCCGCCGCAAGCGCCATGCTCGCCCAACTCGGTGGCGCGAATCAGAACGACTTCTGGGGATTCGGAACCCCAGACACGTTCTTCGGACTCACCCACGAAACGCTGCAGGACCAACTCATCGTCATCCCGATTCCGGCACCGGCTCTCCTCGCCGGCCTGGGCCTGCTCGGCCTCGGCGCCCTTCGTCGACGATTGAAGTGATCGAAGCAGAATTCTCTGTGTCGGTTGATGGTGTGGTTCTCTCTGTGTGTGCATCGAAACGGGCGACCTGCGGAGGTCGCCCGTTTCGTTGCGCACTCCGGTCGTCGATCTGATCGTCAATCGCGTCGTTCGACCGACCAACGGGTCGAGTCCACGACTTGAACGCTTGCGGCCGCGACGAGTCTCTGCCCGCCCGAGCTGGCGGATTCCCTTGCGAAGCGTTCGCCCGGGAGGTCCCCGAGAACCTCGCTGAGTCGGGCATTGCGCCTCCCTCGGGAGCGCCTGACGGGCATTGGTGCGTCGGAGAGATGCAAGCCAGCACCGTGGTCCGGTCCCTTTGGGACAACTATCCTGCGACCATATGCCCTCCAAAGCCGATGACCACACTCTTGGGGTCTGGCGAACTTCACCGGGAGGGCTTCGTCGCCCTCCAATGAGCGCGGACCACCCATTGTCGCCACCGCTGGGTCTGCGGCAGGAATCGACGCATGGTCTTCACGCTGGTCGTTTCCGCAATTGCGATCGCGATGGTTCTCTCGGTTCGGCCGGGAATGGGACTTGGAATTCTCGTTGCGTGCACGTTGCTGTGGCCGGAGTATCTGCGAGTCCCGATCGGACTGGCACAGATGTCTGCGGCCCGTTTCGTCGCGGTGGTGTTAGTCGTGCGATACGCGGGTCGTTGGACCAAACTTCGGCGGCACCCGTGCGACTGGTTCGTGGTCGTTGGCTATCTGCTCTCGGTACTCGCGGTACTTGCGGCCGCGGCAACGAGCACGCTGATCACTGGAACTATCGGCAGCGTGTTCGATACGGCGATGATGTACTTTGCCGCCCGCCTTTGCCTTGCGACGATTGACGACTTTCGCGACATGCGATGGCCGATCGCCATCACCGCCTTTGGGGTGGCCGGCATGGCGGGATTTGAGGCGCTCAGCCACAAGTACCTGTTCTGGAGCCTCTATCTCTCGTCTGGGAAAGAGAGCGCCGAGATCGGAGTCGGAGGTGGTGGTGTCGGCGAACTTCGCTGGGGGATGCTCCGCGCTCTCGTCGCGTCCCACCATCCGATCTACCTCGGGGTCGCCATGACGATCGTGCTGAGCATCGTGGTGGCGCTTCGAGGGTCGTTCTCTCGCTGGGGGTGGGCATTGGTCGTCGGCGCAGCGAGCTTGGGTGTGTTCTTCAGCCTCTCAAGCGGTGCATGGATTCCAGCACTCCTACTCGTTGCATTCCTGCCGCTCTATCGGACGACGTGGATTATCAAGCCCATCCTCGGATTCATAGCCTTGATCTTCCTTCTGTTTGAGCTGGTGAGCAAGCGGCACGCCTACTACCTGATTTCCTACATCGCGTTGGACGGCGCGAACGCTTGGTACCGCGCGAAGCTGATGGATGTTGGCATCAAGTATCTTCCCGAGTACTGGCTCTTTGGTTATGGTGGACGCAGCTTCGCGCACTGGGGCCTTGAGATCGACGATCGTTACTTCATCGATTGCGTGAACAACTACATCTTGATTGCCGCGACGAGCGGCGTGGCAACCATGCTGCTGTATGTTCTGGCCAAGATCGCTGCCGTGTGGATGGTCGCCCGCTCGTGGAAGCGACTCAATCGCGATCAACGATGGGTGGCGTTCGTCCTCGTCGCAGCGGTCGTCGCTGTTTCGTTGGGTGAATTTTCAGTGTCGGTGTTTGGCGCAGCGCTCCTTCTCAACGGTGTCCTGCTCGGATGCACCGCGTCCGCAGGTGGCTGGGGCTCACCAAGAACTGCACCGGTCGAGTCTGCGGGAACGAGTCCTCCGGCATCGCGAACCATGCGTGTCGACCGCCGCGCGGCATCCGAGAGGCGGCAGGGACTTCGGGCGAATCGCTGAACTGCCCGGAGCACGCGTCCTGGATGCAGCAAGCTTTCATTCCATGATCTCGATCATCGTCGTGAGTTACAACACGTGCGAGTTGACTCTCGCATGTCTTCGCTCGGTGTACGCTGAAGACCGTCCGTTGGCCCACTTCGCGCGGGGATCTACGAAAGCTAGTTTCACCGGCGGCTAGGACGCGAACCAAACGACCCATTCGGCGCGGGGGACGCTGCAATCCGCCCCGCCCCATGGGCAATCTGCGCGACTCCGTGATCTTCAAAGATGCACTTGGGTGAGCAGAGACGACGACCCATGAGGTATTCTCTGAACATTGTGAATAGTTGCCTCTGGTAGGCGCCCAGGGGAGGAATGCGGCGGTGTGGAACCTCGGTCGGCCCGCGGATGACCAACTCTCAGGCCGGAATCAAGAAGGAATGCCGAGTGATCCGCGGCTCGATTCCGATCTCCCAGCCCGGGATCGCCGATGATTCGTCCATGCTGGACGATGACTCCGGGCCGGTACTGGTTATCGACGGCTGTCACTGGTCCCGTCGCAATCACCCGAACTATGAGCGGACGTGTGTTGAGGTATCGCTGTTGTCATGGAATCATTGACGGCTGTCATGTTGCTCGGAGGACTTCGCCGCTCGCCGCTTGAGGCAGCGATGGGATGTCGTCCTGCGTGCCTTCCGCTCGATGCCCAGACGTCGCTCTTTGCAGCCTGGGCTGGAGTGCTGTCGCGCGCTGGCTGCGATGCCCTGCGCGTCATCACCAGTGGCGGCAGTGGCGAGGACGATGTTCTTGAGGCGATCGCGAAGGCCAAGGTCCGGTTTCCGGAGATGTCGATCCTTCGAGCTGTCGAGGGGTCGTCGCATCGCGGAACTGGTGGGCTGTTGCGCGACGCGGCGAGCGAATTGGGGCTGCACGGCTGGGTCCTCTTCATCGAACCGCATTGCCTACCGCCAACGTCACTCGCGCCGATTCTTGATTCGCGCACGCAGGCTCCGATGGCCGTCGGTATCGCCTCTGACGACGCGCCGGCTGGTGTCACGGTGATCCGATCCGAACTACTCGAGCACGCTCCGCGCATTGGCTACCACGATTTCAAGGAGCAGTTCGTCCCTTTGCAGGTGACTCGCGGGATCCGAATCCTTGCCGTCCGTGTGGCTTCAACCGGTCTCCGCCTGCACGACCGTCGAGCCTACCTTGCTGCGGTGCAGTCGTATGCCTTGCTCGGTGGACCGCGCGTTCATCCCGCCGCCCGCGTGCACGAAACCGCCCAGATACTGGGTGCGAGCGTGGTGGCCGCGGATGCGCAGGTCGGTGCCGGGGCCATCGTGCACGAATCGGTCATCGCTGAGCACGCGGCCGTTGGCGAGCGAGCCGTGGTTGCTCGCAGCGTCGTTCCACGCGGGTTTCGCGTCGCACCGCGTTCGTTGGTTGTTGATCGCATTCTCGACGAGGAATCGTCCGATGCGGCCGACGAAGTGCTTGCGCTTGGAATCTCGGGTGAAGACTCGCGTGCATCATCGCTCCTTCCATCGGTCGCAACCTCAAGAGGCGGACGATGAGCGATCACGTCCCCGCGATGTCCCGGCGTGGCTGGAGTCCCTTTCAGGTTGGGCTGCTGCTCCTGCTTACGGCCGCCTCGATCTGGGCGTGTTTGCCTGCGTGGCAAGACATCCTCTCGCAAGCGACGCGGCGTGCGGACGCGGGATACATCCTGCTCGCTGTGCCGGTCGCGATCTATCTTTTCTGGATGCGTCGCTCGCGGCTGCGTTTCGTGCGCTGCCGGCCAAGCCTCTGGGGAACTCTGGTGACGCTCGTCGGCCTCGGACTGACTTGGTACGGCGACGAAGTGGACATGCACGTCGCACGGCACCTCGGAGCGCTCACCACGTTTACGGGCGCCATCATCGCAATGACCGGACTCGAAGTGCTGCGGCAGTTTGCCGCGGTCTTTCTCGCGCTCCTCTTCCTGCTCCCTGTTCCGGGTGGGGTGCGTCACGCAATTGCGATTCCGCTGCAAAACGCAGCCGCGACGTTCACCCACGACATGCTTGAACTCATCGGCGTCGCCAGCGAGCAGAAGGGGGCGTCGCTGGTCATTCGCGGCACGCCCATCGCCGTTGGCGAAGCCTGCGACGGCATGCGCATGGTGTTCGCGATGGGGCTGGTGGTCTTCGCGTTCGTCTTCAGCGTGGCGTTTCGCCCCATGACCCGCCTTCTGTTGCTGCTGTTGTCGCCGCTCATTGCCCTCGTGTGCAACATCCTTCGGCTTGTGCCGACGGCACTCGTCTACGGCTTCGCGACGCCCGAGACCGCTGCCCACGTGCACGACGTGTTCGGGTGGTTGATGCTTCCCGCAGCTCTGGCGATGCTCTTTGGCGTGGTGCGCCTGCTGACGTGGCTCGATCTTCCGGTCTATCGCTGGAGGATGCTTTCTGCATGAAACTTGACTCACCACCGCTTCGCCGGTTCGCCCGTCGCCTTGGCGTCGCCGCGCCGCTCCTCACGCTGGCGATCCTCATCGTCTCGCCCGCGGTCGTCGCCCGACCTGCGACGACCCGAGAGGATGTGGACCGACAACTGGCCATCAAGGTGGCCATGGAAGAGGTCCCTTGGTCGATCGGCCCGTGGGTCGGCTCCGTGGTGCCGGTTCCAACCGAGGCAACCGAAATCCTTCACCCCAATGCGCTGCTCAGCCGCGAGTACACCCTGATCGGCGGACGCGATGAGGGTTCACGGGTGACACTTGCACTGATTCATTGCAGCGACGTCCGTGACATGAACGGCCACTGGCCACTCAACTGCTATCCGCAGAGCGGGTGGAGTCTTGAGGAACTCGAGCAGCCGGTCGACATCGTCGCCAACGGCGGGACGCGGTATCCGCTGGCGCTCTGTCGCTTCGCCTTGGCCGACAAGGGCGGAGGAGTTCGAACCATGACCGTCCTCTACGCGTTCATTCTTCCTGACGGTCGCATCGAGACCGACATCAAGGCACTTGGCGACAGCGCGGCGCGAACTCGGGATTCTGCGAAGGGCGTGGCCCAATTTCAGTTTGTCTTCCGGTCGAGTGTGTCGACCGCACGCTGCGTTGACGTCGCGAAGGCGCTCATTGACGGCATACCAGTCAAGTTGCTGCGCGAGCTGGGGCTCTCGACTGAGCCGAGTGGTCGCGAGAACACTTTGGCAGGCGAAGCGGTGCAGCGCACGGTTGCGCCGAAGGAGCAGCGGTGATGCCAGAACCTGGTAGCAACGATCTAAGTCTGCCGATGCGTGGCGACGATGTCCGCGTCCCCAACGCCGCATACGGCGCCGGCGGCGGAGACGGCGGCGAGGAACCAACACCAAACCCGATCGCCATGGTGATCGACCGGCTGCACGGTCGTTGGGTCTGGTGCATCATTGTCGCGCTCCTGCTCGCGCCGATTTTTGCTGCAGCCGGATGGTTCTTCGCTCCAGTGACCTACCTCGCAACCGGATTGATTCGGGTGGAACGCTCGATCAAGGTTGACATGTTCCAGACTCCCGAGGAAAGCACGTTCGATCTCAACGGAACTGTGGCGGAGCAGGCCATGATCCTGCGTACGGAGGCGGTCATTGCCGCGGCTCTAAAGGACGTTCGTCTCAAGCCCTTCGAGGATCGGATTCGCAAGTGGGACATTCGAGCGATCACCGATGGGGTGTCCGTCGTGCCAGAGAAGGGGACTGGACTCATCGCCGTCTCGGTGGAGAGCGACAATCCACTCTTCTCGGAGGCTGCAACCGGCGCCCTCATGGAGGCGTATCTCGGGCGGGTGCGAC
>JBBQCR010000206.1:0-6330 GCA_038318935.1 Phycisphaerales bacterium | reverse complement strand
CTTCCGCTCGTAATACGCGAAGTCGGTGTGAAAGGCCGCCTCACCGCCGCCGAGCACCGCCCGCATTGCACGAGCCTGAGCGATCGGCACGTTGTCGTCCGCATCGCCGTGCAGAATGTAGACGCCTTGCCGGGTGTAGTTCCGCTTCAGCGCCAGAGTGTCGCTGGGGCTGGAGGCCCGCGCGAACATGCCTTCGACGCCTTCCGGACTCAGGGTCACGCCACCGTAGCTGGCGAACGAAATCCAACCAGCACTCGGTCCGATTGCGGCGAATCGATCGGGATAGTGAGCTCCGATCTGCCAAGTCCCGTGCCCACCCATCGAGTGTCCGGTCAGCCACTGCCTGCGCGGATCCGTCGAGAAACGCAGGCGAGCATCGGAGAGTGCTTCGAGCGCATCGAGGCGTCCCCAATCCTCCCAGTCGAATCCGAAGGAACGTCGGTTGGTAGGACAGACGATCGTCGCAAAGTTCTTCGGCGCGTACGAAGCTGCCTGTCGATGCGCCTCAACACTCGCGCCGTGCAACGACAGAATCAATCCTGGCGTCGTGTCGGCTGGCGCGGTCGCGGGCACCACCGCGTAGTACTGGGCGCTCTCATCGATATCACTCAAGAACGTAACGATGCGGCGGCTCATCGCCTCGACGCAACGCAATTCCATGGAACGTTCGGCGACGGGCTGATCCTTGACGATCAGGGTCGCCATCACGGCCACAGCCCCGGTCGCGGCCGCGGTGGTCCGGAGCGTCGCCGGCACCTTGAACGTGGAGAACGGAAGCACGGCAGGAATCGCGGTGCGCGTCACGATCCCATCCGGACCACGCAGTTCCAAAGCCGCGCCGCGCAGCGTCATCGCCGTGGGATTGACGACGACCACCCCCAGGAGTGCGTCGCTTCCGTCGCCGATCAAGAGATCAGGCAGCGTATCGTCGGCCCCGAGAAAATACGGTTGTGCCGAGGGGCAGGGCATCAACGTCGCGGTGAGATTGCCACGCCCACAGACGAAGAGAAACTCGTTGACTCCCTTGCGAATGGGGAGTGGGAGTTTGATGGTTCCATAGTTGTATGGATCACCAGTACGCGGCACTCCGTTCACATAGACCAGGGCGTGACCGCTGGCGTCAAGCACAAGTGTCTGATCCGAATCGCTCTCGAACGTCGCATACACATAGCCGCCCGCGAGCGATGGATGCTCGAGGCGTCCGTCCTTGCCTGTTACGACCTCCCACGCTCGAACGGTGCCATCCGGCGCGGTGATCTTTCCATCCACCACCGGTGTCGCGAAGGTGCCAAGCACAATCTGATGCTCGACCGCATCGAACCGAATCGGCGAGCGGCCGGCCTTTCCAACTTGCCCGATCGTCAACCCGGTGTTGAACGCGAAAGGCACGGTGTCAGCAGCGTGGGCGGCCGAAAGAATGAAAAGGCTCGAGGCAGACGCGAGAGCGAGGATCCGCATGCGCGGAGCGTACAGCAGCCGCGCGACGCCGTCGTCAGCTTCCCTGCGTGGTGATGGTCGCGTGCTCAAGGCGGTAAAGACTGAGCAGAAAGCCTCCGACCGAAACTGGCTCGACGCGGAATTGCCCGCGCAGCGTTCCGAAGCGCACGATGTGTTTGCCCTGGAACGCAACCGGCGCGTCGAGTCTCGTTTCCAGCGAGTCGAAGGCCGTCGGCGGCAGCCCGATGCAGCAACCGTCCCACTTGTTCATGGTGACGAGCAGTTCACTGGTCTCCGCGACTGCCAAAGGCGGCGCGAGATAGCCTGAGATCTCGATCCACGAACCATCGAGTGGACTGAGCCACCCGGGCACTTCGAGCTTGCCGTGTTCTGCATCGATGGTGTCAATCGCGGAGCCGAGCAGTGGCCAACTGACGCGGTACGGATCCACTGGTGTGCCGCGGCCGATGACGTCAAAGCGATCAGCCAATCGAACCGTCCGATCGTCGATCTGTCGCACCGGATCGATGTGCGAGACGACCGGGCTTGGAGCATTCGACGGTGGCGGCGCGACGGTTTTGGCGTGGGCGACCGCTGGAAGCGACGCGGATGGCTGCAGCGTCGGCAGGGCGGGCTCGTCCGCGGCAAGCACCTCGACTGGGGTCGACACCACAGGCGGCCGTTCCAACCACCAGATCGCGGCGGCGCCGGCCACAAGCAACGCGAGCAACAGCCAAAAGACGCGCATAGCGGCATCCTACGAGCGAAGAGCGGTCAGGATCGCCTCACGCACCAGCGGCATGCGAATGAAGGGTCCCTCGGTCGGCGGATCGAAGTGATCGAGTCCTTCCCCGAAGAGCACGGGTTCGAAACCTCTAGGCTGATCCACACGACCGTGCGAGCCTCGCACAATGGACGGATCCAGCGGAATCACATCCATCAGCGTGCGAAAGCCGAGCTTCCGTTTGAACAGCTTCCAGGCGATCCGCACCTTTGGCGGAACGGTGCTGTGCTCGAGAAAAAGTTCGCACGGGTCGTAGCCCGGTTTGCGATGAATATCGACCGTGCGTGCGAAATCCGGCTCGTGTCCGGGCGCCCAGTACGGGTACGCGAACCAACGATCGGCTTCACTCTCAAGTATCAGCTCGCCGCCGCGAGGATGATCGATTCTGAGTGCACGCTGCGCTGCGCGATCAAGCACACGGCTCACCCCGGGGATCTTCGAGCAGAGCGCCGCGACCTCGTTCACGCGTGACGCGTCGCGCACATAGACGTGGGCAATCTGGTGGTCGCACACCGCGAACGCGTCACTCGCTCCGGCGTCCAGAAGCTCGCCGCCCAGTTCGTCCCGCACTGCAAGCAGACCCGCGGCGCGCAGGACGCGATTCGGTTCGATCGCGCCGCTCACCGGGACGATGCCGTACTCGCTCACGACCATCACCCGCACGCCGCGTCCAGCGAAGAAGTCGTGCAGCGAGCCGAAGACGCGATCGATCTCGCGGATGTGCCGTCGCATGTCGTCGTGATCGGGTCCGAGCTTCTGGAGCGGGTAGTCCAGGTGCGGAAGATAGACCAGCGTCAAGGTTGGTTTCGTGCGTTCGTAGGTGCGCTTGGCCGCCTCCGCGATCCAGTCCGTCGAGCGGATGTCAGCGGCAGGTCCCCAGAATCGAAAGAGTGGAAAGGGACCGAGCTCACGTTGCAGTTGGTCTCGAAGCTCCGCGGGTCGCGTATAGCAATCGGGGATCTTGCGGCCGTCGGCGCGATACATCGGGCGCGGCGTCACGGAGACGTCCGCGGTGGAGTACATGTTGAACCACCAGAAGAGATTCGCGCAGGTGAACGCAGGATCGATCGCCTTCGCCGCGTCCCACACCATCTCCCCGTGCACCAATTTGTTGGACTGCTTCCAGAACTGCACTTCCTGCTGTTCGCGCTGAAACCAGCCGTTGGCGACGACACCGTGATCGCGCACATCAAGCCCCGTCAGCATGGACGACTGCGACGTGCAGGTCACTGCGGGAAGCGGCGGCTGGAGCAACCGGACACCGCCCGTTGCCCGAGCAAACGCCCGGAGGCGCGGCGCGAAATCACCGAGAATCGACGGCGAGAGTCCAACGATGTTGAGAACAGCGAGCGGTCGCACGATGGAGACCTACGTTCCGGCGATGCCGCGTTGGGCCGCGCGAGTGAGAAAGAAACACGAGAGAGCCAGCAGCGAGAACGCGAGCGATCCGCAGAGGATCGCGACGAATGCATCGAAGAGACTGATGGCAGCAATCCACATCGTCACCGCTGCGCCGATGCGCTGAGGAACTCGCTCAAGTTGCCGCTGCGCCGCGGTCAGCCACGCCACCAGGAAGCCGATGATCGCGAGCATGAGAACAAGAGCGATGATGCTTGCGGAGTCGCGCGGTATGGACTCCGCCGCCTTCGGCGGAACGACGATAGCGACTCCGACAACGATGAACAGCAGCGGGTAGGTTGCGGTCAACCGTGCACGCTCACCGGAAGCGGCGACGTCAACGATGCTCCCTCGCCGCGCGGGATCGAGCGAGGCGCCGCACTCCGGGCAGTGCCCTGCGACGTTCGCGACCGGATAGCTGCAGACGCCGCAGCAATGCGACGAATGCGCGGTGAACAAAGCCGCCTCGCGGCGGGCGATGAGACTGAAAGCCATCACGTAGAGAAAGAGAAGGACTGCGCACCCGACCACCGGCCACAGTTGGGGCAGTGGACCGAACGAGAGCGCGGCCGTGACGATCACCATCGCCCGGCACGCCCCCATCACCAGCACCGAGAGTCGCGTGCGGGCATGAATCGCGTTGTACAGGATGATCAGAAAGACAAGCCCGATTCCCGAGACCAATCGTTCGATCGATCCAAGACTCAGGAGCCAGAGGCCACCGATCACGAGCACGGAAGCGAACGCGCCGGCACCTTCCTGCGAAACGCGGCCACTTGGAATCGGGCGATGTGGGCGCTCGCGCGCATCGATGCGCCGATCCGCGAGATCGTTGATGGCCATGCCGGCGATGTAGAACGATGTGCACGCCACGGCGGCGGAGACGATCGACTTCCAGTCGCGGAGGAGCGCAAGATCACCGTGGGACAGCGCACCGAGAGCAGCCCCAGCGAGCGCGTTACTCACCACGGTTGGTGTGTTCGAGACGCGGGCAAGCTCCGCGTACGCCCGGAAGCGAGAACCGATACTCATGCGAATCGCTCCCGAAGCCAACTGATCTCGGCGGCGATGCCCTCAGCGAGCGAGACCGGTCGCATGGATTCCGGCAGCACGGGCCACGCGTACGTCTCGATCTCAAGTGTCGGCATTTCTGCACGAGGCAGCGCAGCGAGGCACGCCAGGATCTCCGCGCGCGTGGTGCGAAGTCCGCCGATCGTCTCGAGAAAGATCGGCACGTGAAAGTGCGTGCGGAATGTGCCCTTGGGGGGAAGTCCGATCGCGGGGCGCAGATCCTCGAAGAATCGGCACTCGCCGTCGGCCAGCCGCACACAGGTCTGGTGCAGGTACTTGGGTTCGTCGAACCGGGCGAGTTCCTGCAGGGACGGGCGTGATCCGTCGGCTTCGATCGCACTCGATACTTGCACCTTGCCGACGCGGATGCCGGCCTCGCGATACAGCACGAGGGCATCCGCCTGCTCTTCAAACATCACCGCGCTATGACAGATGTCGTGGCACACGCCGAGGTATCGACGCGCATCGGACGTCGAGCGCAGGCAGTCATCGAAGAAGGACACGACATGTTCGGCGCGATCAAGGAGGCAACCGGGCTCGGGTTCCAGATCGAGATGCATCAGCACGCCGTGCTCGGCCTCGATGCGACGGAGATGACCGACCATCGCATCGAGCTGCGCTGCCGCGATGCCCACGCTCGAGCCGCAGCCTTCGTTGGTAAACGTTGGGCGCCATCCGATCGGCACGGTCGAGATTGACGCGTCGTGTACTCCATCGGGCAGGAGATCGACGAGTATGTTCGCCAACCGAATGGTGTACGCAAGTCGCTCCGGACGTGCCCAGTGCGGCTCGTACACCGCGTGCTTGATGACATGATCGTGAAAGTCCACGAAGGGGAAGCCGTTCAGCGTGACGACCGCCAGGCCCATGCGATCAAGCCGATCACGAAGACGGCGCACGGCATCGCGTCGGTCGAGTTCTCCGGCGGAAATCGCGGACAACCAGAGCCCAATTGGCAGCGTGCCGTCGGGAGCCACGAGTTCGCGCACGCGGGTCGCGTGCATCGCGAGATTGGCCTCGGTCTGCGCGAGGTCAGCGCCAGCATGAACGTTCGTGCAGTAGGCGATGGTCGGCTGCATCGCGGTCATCGCGCGGCCGCCGCCTCCACAAGTCGACGCACAACCTCCAGGCCGAGCGGAGCGTGCTCCGTCCGTTCGGGGTGCCATTGCACGCCGACATAGAAGGGTCGCCTCGGATCGCGGATGCCTTCGATCACGCCGTCGTCGCTGGTGGCCGAAACCTCGAATCCCGTCGAATCACCGAGCGCCTGGTGGTGCCAGCTTCGAACGGGACCCTCACCGAACTCGCTGGTCACTGGATGCAGTTGATCAGCGCCGTGGCGTGCGCCGTCGGCGATCTCGTCATGGATGTGTTGGATCAGGCGGCACCCGGCGTTGACGCCCATCTCCTGCATGCCCAGACAGACCCCGAGCACTGGGGTTGCAACTCGTCGATCGAGGGCCTTGAGCAAGGCAAAATCGAAACGTTGTCGACGTGCATCCATGACCTCCGACTTCGCGTGCAGTTGTCCGCCGAACATCCGTACGTCGATGTCATCGCCGCCGGTAAGGAGGAAGCCGTCAAGACGCGCGACGTACTCGTCGGCGAGGCCCGGATCCGGGGTGAGCACGACCGCCGCA
>JBBQCR010000205.1:0-6331 GCA_038318935.1 Phycisphaerales bacterium | reverse complement strand
CCGCATGAAGCGGCTGCTGCGTGAGTGCTTCCGACTCTCCCGCCCCGACTTCCCCGCCGACTACGATGTCGTCGTCGCGGTGAAGCCGCACAAGGAGTTGCCGTTCGAGACGTATCGAACGCTTCTTATGGAAGCGATCCTCGCCGAACATCAGCTATGGACCAAGCGAGCCCAACGCCAGCAGCGCACGAACGAGGAGAACCCGCGCCCCGACGACGGCCGGGCGTCGCCGCCCGTTGCCTGATCGGTGTCGTGCGCGGCTATCAGATCGTGCTCGGTCCGCTTCTCGGTGGGCAGTGTCGCTTCAGCCCAACCTGCTCGCACTACGGGCTGGAAGCGCTGCGAGTCCACGGTGCGCTGCGCGGCGGATGGCTGACCGTTCGGCGCATCGCCCGTTGTCAACCGTGGGGACCGTCGGGCGATGATCCTGTACCACCTGTACCACCAGCGTGCGGCGATGCCAACGATCGCGCGAGGTTCGCCCGCGCCGCTGGTTCACGCGCGGCGAAGACCTTGGAGCGGTAGATACTCGGCCGGTCGAGCAATCGACGCACGCTCGTCTCGCGCCAGGAGCGGAACTCCGACTCCGAGAGATGGCCCCATTCGCGTCGCAGTTGCCGTTCGTGCGACTCGAACCGTGTTGTGTCGGCGCTCAGAATCGCCAAGTCGACGTCCATGACGATCGCCTCGTCGCGGGTCGTCGGTTCGCGATCGTGCGCTGTCGCCCGCACGAGGTCAGCGATCCGCTCACGCACGGATCGCCCGGTGCCCGCCCGCTGCAACACCTCCGTGACGCATGCCGCGCTTTTCACGGCGTTGTTGTCAGATCGCGGGTCGCAGACCGCGTCGTGGTACCAGAGCGCGAGCTCAACCTCGCAGGAGAATTCGCAGGCGTGACGCACGGCGCGTGCTGCGACCAGACACTCCTCCAGATGCTGCAACGTGTGGAAAGCGCGGTGCGGCTCGCGCCATCGGTCCAGCACCTGATCGAACGCTCCGCGCGGAGCATCGCACCGTAACTCGTTCCACGTCTGCTCCCAGCGAACGAGCAGCGGTACCTCACCGCCACGCTCCCATGCCATCAGTAGATCGGTGTCGTATCCGTCGGTCGCGTGCACACGGTGCGGCACTTCGGCTTCGATGCGGAATCCGAGCGATCGATAGAGTGCTACGCCGCGGACATTGCTCGCGCGCACCCACAGCTCGACGCGCAGGAAGGTCGATCGCTCCTCGCGCACGATGCGCAGCAGTTCTCCGAAGAGCAGTCGTCCGACACCTCGTCCTTGCGCCGCCGGATCGATGGCGATCGTCAACTCGGCGAGAATGTGGTGGAAGCAGCGCGGCACGAACTGCGATGCATGGATCTCACCGATCACGGATCCTTCGATGCAGGCGACAAGCGCCACTCCGGACGACATGGACTTGGTGAGAAACGCGTCGATAGTGTCGATCGAAATCTCGTCGGGTTCTCGCGCGATTCCTCCACCGGCGTCGGCGACCGCCCGATGGATCGCAAGGATCGCTTCGCGATCGCCAAGGGTCGTCGCCCGAATGGTCACTTGCGATGTCAACGCTCAACAACCGGATTGCGAAGAACACCGACGCGTTCAATCTCCACTTCGACAACGTCGCCGTGCTTGAGGAAGACCGGCGGCTTGCGGGCAAATCCGACCCCAGCGGGAGTTCCGGTGAGGATCACCGTGCCGGCGCTCAAGGTCATGCCACGCGACAGTTCGTGCACGATCGTCGCCACCGGAAAGAGCATCATCGCGGTCGTACTCTCCTGCATGACGACCCCGTTGACCCGGGTTCGAATCGCCAGCGACTGCGGATCACCGACAGCTTTCGCCGCCACCATCGGTCCCATCGGGCAGAACGTGTCGAAGCTCTTCCCGCGGCAGAACTGTCCGCCGCTTCCTTCCTTCTGCCACCATCGCGCGCTCACGTCGTTGGCGCAGGCGTACCCGCGCACGAAGGACAGAGCGTCGCTGAGCGGCACATCGCGGCAATCGCGATCGATGATCACCGCCAACTCCCCTTCCCAATCGACCTGTGGACCGTGGTCGCGGCAGATCGACGGAATCTCGATTGCCTCACCGTCCCCGATCACGCTCGCAGGGTTCTTCATGAAGATGATCGGATGCACCAGCGCCGTGCCGCCCATCTCGGCGGCGTGTTCGGCGTAGTTCCGCCCGATGGCGAGAATGCAGGGCGGAAGCGTTCGGCGAGTGGTCATGCAGTCCTCGGACGGTTGAACGATCACTTCTTTTCGAACTTGTCGCGCTGGTCCATGGGCTTGGCCTGATTGACCTTCGCCGCCTGCTCGGCCCGGAAGGTCTCCATGCCGGGCGGCTCGGGAAGGGCTTGGGTGATCGAAAGCGAACGGCTCATCGGACTCGCGGCGAACTCCGCTTCGATGACCGGCTTCACGCCGTCGTAGACCATGCGACGATCGGCTTCGCTGGCGCGATTGAACATGATGAGACGATCAGCGAGCGCTGTAGTCGGATCGAGGAGCACGTCGCGGAAGACGTCGCGCCGGCTGGTTTCGAGGCTTCCGACCAGATCGGCCATGCGCCCCTCACCAAACTTGTTCTTGAAGTCGTTGTACTTGTTCTCGCGGAAGTAGACGGTGATCTCCTTCGCGAACTTGTCCGCTTCCTTCATGATCTCGGGCTGGTTGAGGAGCAGGCCTTCCCGGAATCCGCGGCGCAGCGCCGCATACAAGTCGCCGCGGGCGGCCTCCGGCTGCATCTCGTACTCGCCGTAGGTCCAGCGCTTGACGAGCTCCTCGAGGTCACCCTCGTAGAGGCTGTTGGGCACCATGCCTCCAGTGCCGTAGAGCTGATCGAGACGGGCGAGAATCTCCTTCGCTCCTTCGATGTCGCCCATGCGGAAGAGCTCGCGCACCGCGCTCTTCATGAAGTTCTCGTGGAAGCTCGCGAAGGAATCGGGAATGCCGCCCGGGACATGGAAGAACTTGGCGTGTAATACCCGGAAGTAGCGCTCGATGATCTTGATCCAGCGGGGATCGCTCAAGCGCGTCGGGTTGTCGTTGGACACCGCGTCGTAGGACATGATGCCGCTGCGGGCGAGAGCCTGCATCGCCTGAATCTCGATACGGTCGTTGTTGACGATCTTAGAGATGTTGTCGTCGATCGAGTACCGAAGCGACGCGAGCTGCCCGCCGCGCCGAGCCCAGTACAGGGCGTGCGTCGCCGGATGTCGCCAGTCGAGCGGTCCCGTGTCGCGCGTGTACTGCCACATCAGCCTCGCGTCCATGTTGTAGGTGTCGCGCAGCACCTTACGACGGAGGAAGGCGATGAAATCCTCCACCGCTTCCTTGCGCGCCGGATCGGCGAAGTAGCGGTCGAAGGTCTGGAAGAGACGGTTCTGCAGCCGACCGCTGACCTCGCCGTCGGTGCGCATGAGCTGCTGCTCGATGCCCAGGAGCTTGGCGTAGGGCGAGTCCTTCACCGTTCGCCATTTTCCGTACGAGACAAGAAAGTCCACGTCGAGGCGGAACTGGAAGCGGGCGTCGAAGGTCGAGAGGTCCTTGGTGATGGCATCGACCAGTTCCCTGGTCGCGGGATTCTTGCGGTAGAGCTCTTCGAGCGTCTCCGGCGCGTCGGCAATCCGCTTGATCCAGGCTATCCGCTGGGCGTGTCCAGGCGGCGGTTCGCCAAGCAGGTACTGCCATTCTTGGGCCAGCATCCGCTTGTAGTAGAGATGGGCGTCGTCGGAGACACCGTCGATCTTGTGCGAAAACCAGAACGCGAGTTCCTTGTGCAGGACCACGTCGTTGGGGTTGTAGCGCAGTCCCTTGTCGCGCACTAGATTGATGCCAGCCTGCACCCATTCCCATCGCTCTTCGGGTGTGTTTGTGAGGACGGAGATGTTGTAGGCCATGTTGTGGCCGTGAAATCCCCAGACCTCACCGAAGCGCGGCTGCAGCTTGGTGATCATGTCCGCGTCGGACATGACCTCGAAGTACAGCCCCTTCTCCTTCATCATGTTGACCTTGATCCACAGGTAGTCGACGATCAGGCCACGGAGCGCACCCATCGCCGTACCAAGGGCCACGATCGGCGGCGCTCCATCAACAGCGACGTCGGTGTACCGAAGTCCGAACCCATCGGTTCCAATGAGCTTGCCGCGCTCCTCGCGTCGCGTGTTGTCCTGGATCCATGCGGCGTCGACGAGATCGCCGAACGATCCCTTCCACGATTGGCCGCCTGCATCGAAGGTCACATCAAAAGGCCTGGCGCCGGCCGGGGCTGGCGTGATGGTGGTGAGAGCGCGGAGTTGGCTGATCGGCACACGCTCGACGACCGGCGCGGCTCCTTCGGCCTCCGGCGTGACCGCCACGAGTACGACGGATTCGCCGGCGCTTTGGACGATGTTCGGCAGCATGCGACCGCCAATCGTCACCAGAACGATGGCGGTGAGCAGCGCGATGGATTGGACGATTCGGTCGTTGGCCATGAGTGCCCTGCGTCAGGTCCTCGTCACGTGTTGCCGCTGTAGACGGCGAGTTCCTTGCGGCGAAAGGCCGCGAATCCGACCGCGAAGATCGCTGCCGACCAGACGACGCCGATGACCAGCAGCGTCCGGAAAACCGAGCTCCACGGCACGATCCTTCCCTCGACCAGCATCGACGTCGGTTGCGTTTCACCAAAGGCTCGGAGCGACCATTCGCTCGCCCCGGCAATCGCCTTCACCATGTACTGCACGCCCTGCCATACCAGCGGCGCACCAGGCTTGATGCTGTACTCCGACAGCGACAGCCCGAGGAACGGCGCGAGGCTGCCGATGATGAGGACCGTGAAGGAGAGCATGCACGCCACCGGGAAGGAGAGCACCGTCGCCGCACAGACGCCCAGCATTGCGAGGAACGCGAGCTTCACGAATTGGACGAGCATGGCCCGGAAGAAGTTCGGCTCGAATCCGTCGACACGGTAGAGCACCTCAAAACTGTCGGGCTTGAAGATGATCGGGCCGGAGCCGGGAACCTTCTCCATCTCGCCCTTCTGGTTCTCCATGATGCCCGCGTTCTCGATGGTGATTTCCAGCGCCCCCTTGTCATCGATCAGGTCCGGCGACAGCGTGAGAACGTGGGCCTGTCCCGGGACGAACTGACGATCGGTGAAGCGGCCCTCCGAGAACTTGAAGAGCACCGGGTGCACCTCGTGCGGATCGATGCGACCGATGTCGAAGCTGTAGCGCAGCGTGAGCGGCGCGTTGAGCTGCTTCGCCTTCGCCAGCCCCACAAACCGATACTTCCGCTCGCGGCCACCGGGAACAGTCCGCTGCTGACCCGCGAACTCCTGCGAGACCTGCCGCGCGAGGTCTCGCTTGACGTCGATTTCGCTCTTCTCGTCGTTGGCGATCTCTGACATCAGCATCGAGTCGGCGTTCATCCGCTGCTCGACCACCTCGCGAAGCTGTTCCGGCGTGAGACGTTCGTAGAGCGGATACGCACCCTCGCGGGCGACGAGCACCTGCTCACTCACCGCGAGTTGGTCGTCGCTGTCCTGCGCCGGGCGGACGCTGATGACGCGCACCAGCACGAAGATCGAGATGCCGCCGATGGTGAGCAGAATGATGTTGAGGGTCACCACGCCGAGCCACTTGCCGAGGAGGTACTGGAGCCGCGCGACAGGCTTGGTCATCACCTGCCAGATCTGCCGGTCGCGAATCTCAAACGCCACCGTCGCGCAGCTCAGGAAGACTGTCATGCACGCTGCAAGGAGGAACATGAGTCCGATGCTGCGGGAAAGAAACGCCTGCACCTGATAGCGGAGTGGCTCGCTCGGATCGATCCAGATCGGAAGCAGCGGCAACAGAATCAGGAGAACCCCAACGAAGAACGTCGCGATGCGAAGCCGCAGCGCTTCGCGGAGGACGTTTGCGGCGATAGCGAACGTTGGTGTCGCGCCGCCAAGGACGATTGCCGCCGTGCGCACGAGCAGTGCGAACGAGAAGCAGAGAAAGGCTGAGGTGATGACCGCGACCGTCCACGCCAAGCTTCCGGCGAGGAAGAACGGCGTCGCCGCGAGCACCGCAGCGATCGTGGTAACAATCAACGGAACGGTGAGCCCGGTCCAGATCGTCAGGAGAAGCGCCACCAGCAACGCGCTTCCCATGAGTACGACCGTGTCGCCCTGCTCCAAGAGGAAACGCGGAATGCTGGCGGGGATGCGGTCTCGAAGGAGGATCTGCGCCGAACCGACAGGACTCATCAGCCGACCGTTCTCGGCGTAAAGTCCCTTCGCCTCCTTTGCGAGATCCGCCGAACCGAGGGTGCGACTGCCGATGATCACCACGCCCT
>JBBQCR010000204.1:0-6433 GCA_038318935.1 Phycisphaerales bacterium | reverse complement strand
GCCTTGTACCAGTCTGATTCTTGGGCCATTTCCCATACGTGGTCCCACCGCATGAGTTTCTTGCACTGACGGCAGGTGCTCATGAGATCGGCGAATCCGCCGACGTGGCCGCTCGCCACCCACGTCTTGGGGTTCATGATGATCGTGCAGTCGACCCCCACGATGTCGACCGGCTGACCGTCCGGACCGAGCAGTTCGCGCTGCACGATGTCGTTCCACCACGCGCTCTTCAGGTTGCGCTTCAGCTCCGTGCCGAGCGGACCGTAATCCCAGAAGCCATTGATGCCTCCGTAGATCTCGGAGGATTGAAAGATGAAGCCGCGGCGGCGGCAGAGGGAAACGATGTCGTCCATTCGGCTCATGAGGTCTCACCAGTCGTTTGTGGGAGCGGAGATGGTACCGTTTGCCGCATCGGAGGGCTTGGCATGCGACTCGAAGGACTGGATTGCGTGGTGACCGGCGGAACCGGGGCGTTGGGGCAGGCCGTAGTAGCGCGACTCCTCGCCGCGGGCGCGCGCGTGCATGTGCCGTGGAACGCGGAGCGGGAGCTGAAGACGTTTCTGCATCACGGTGCGGTTAGCCTCGCTCAGGTGGATCTTGCCGACGAGGCGCAGGTTGTCGGGTTTTACCATGCGCTTCCGGCCCTCTGGGCGTCGGTCCACATCGCGGGCGGATTCGCCATGCAGCCGATCGCCGAGACGACTGGCGCTGAGTTCGAGCGCATGGTGCGACTCAACACGACGACCGCGTTTCTCTGTTGCCGCGAAGCTGTCCGAGCGATGCGGCGATCAGGCGGGCGGGGGGGGCGCATCGTCAATGTCAGCGCTCGTCCCGCGGTCCGACCGGCGGGTGGCATGATTGCGTACAGCGTCAGCAAGGCCGGAGTCGCAGCGCTGACCGAATCGCTTGCTGAAGAAGTGAAGGCTGAGGGAATTCTCGTCAACGCGATCCTTCCTTCGATCATGGACACGCCCGCGAATCGGGCTTCGATGCCCGACGCTGACCCCGCGAACTGGCCGAAGGTCACCGAGGTCGCGGAGACGATTGCGTTTCTCGCGTCGCCTGCGAACGCTCTGACCAGCGGTGCGTTGGTGCCGGTGTTCGGCAAGGCGTGAGGTCGACGGTTCCGCGAAAGGTCACAGCAGGGTGGAGTCAGAGGCACATGGCGAAACGCAAGGCTCGGTCCGCGAAACGGCAAAGCAAGGTTCGAACGTCGTCCAAGCGATCAGCAGCGACCCCCGCGGCGAAGCCGGCGAAACACCCCGCGAAGCCCGCCGAAACACCAGCGAAGCCCGCAAGGACCAAGCGAACGGCGAGGAAGCGGCGTGCCGTCCGTTCGTCCAGCAGCCGTCGCCCCGCGAACATCCTCGACGATGTCATCGTCGACGCCGATGTCACCCCGCAACTCGCTGCTGATTCGACTGCAAGCGAGTCAAGACGTGACGATGGGTGGGTGTTCGAGGACGAAGGCTTCAGTGGTGGCCGCGGAGCCGATCATCTCGACGCGACAGCAATCGCGCGATTGCGTGCCCACGTGGTCCACCTTCAATACGGTCGCTTGGGTGGCGGCGGCCAGTACACCTCGACGCGCGAAGATGTCGAAGCCCTGGTCCGCGAGCATCTGCGCTCGTGGATCGCATCGCGTCCCGCGAAGACACCAGCCCGCATCGTGATCTCAGCCGCCAGCGGACTGGCGGGCGAAGAGGAGGCTCTGCGTCTGGCCCGACACCAGTCCGGCTGGTGGCTCGCCAATGGTGTCTATCCAATTCATCTCGTCTGGCATACCGGTCTGCAGGAAACGATCGGACAACTGCTGCAAAGCGCGTCCGATCAGGCGTTCGGTGGCCCCGAACGCAACGGAAGTGCAAGCGATCCAGTGCTGGAGACGGCGTCGCGGCTTCTTGGGGGTGCGGTGCTCTGGTCGGGAGTGCAGCGCAGCGCGGAGCGAAGTTGTGACGCCGATGGCGGCGGGCGTTTCCTCCTGGAGTTACTCAAGAGCGAGTGCGCTCGAAGTCGCCGCGCGGTCGATTTGCATCTGGTCGGACACAGTGCCGGCACGATCGCTCAGGCGCATCTGCTGCGAGCGTTCGCTGGCCTGAACATGCCACCGGCTCGCACGCTTGCGCTGCTTGCTCCGGCGATCTCGATCGCCGAGTTTCGTCGCCGGGTCGTCACGCTGGTCGGCGGTGCGGTGAAACGAGTCACGTTGTTTGCGCTCGCTCGCGATCTTGAGCGAGCCGATCATTGCGGTCTGTATCGAAAGTCGTTGCTGCATTTGGTGCGCAGTTCGTTGGAAGAGGACGTCGGAACGGAAGTGCTGGGGCTCGAAGAAAGTGTCCGACGCAGTGGCGATGTCGCACGCGTCTTCGGACTCGCCGGAGCCAGCGGCGCAGCAGGCGAAGCGTTCTTCGCTGGAACAGCGCCGGGTATCACCGAGGCCCGCTCGCACGACGGTTTCGCGGAGGACGTCGCGACCATGAACTCGGTACTGCGCCGCGTGCTCGGATCGGTCGATGCTCCGCTCGTCGCGTATCGTCCGTCGCCAGCTCTTGGCAGTCGCACGCTTGAATCCCGCGTTGAGGAGGAACTTGATCGTCGCGGCTTTGACGTTTCCATCTTTCGACCGCGGCTTCCTGCAGCGATCTCAGAGGTCATCGTCGATGTGGTGCGCACGGCACCTCCTTCGTCAGCGCCGCCGGTTGTCAAGAGCGATGTCATCGTCGAAGTCAACGATCAAGTGCCAATCCGCGACGTGGTCGACGGGCGGCGCGAGGCTACCTTCGATGCGGTGCGAGCGCCGCTCCCCGAACCGCCACCGGCGATGGTCGCGCCGTTCGTTCTTGCCCCCAAAGGCCGTCGCTACGCGCTGGCCATCGGTATTGACCGGTATGCATCGCATCCCCTCACCGGATGCGTGCGTGATGCCAAACGGTTCGGTGAGGCGATGGAGTCGCTGGGCTTTGAAGTGCGCGATCCGGTGCTTGACACTCGAGCGTCGCGCATGGGCATGCTCGCTGCAATTACCAGCGTGCTTGCAGATGCTCGTTCAGGCGACGTCGTTGCGCTGCACATCGCTGGACACGGCACCACGGTTCCGACGGCCCGTGCTGAGGACGGACAGGAGACCGCGATTGTGCCCTTTGACTTCGAAGCCGGGGCCTTTGTCACCGGCGAAGATCTCGCAGAGATGTTTCGTTCTACCGCAGACGGTGTGCACGTCACGTGCTTCCTCGACTGCTGCCACGCGGGATCGCTGCAGTGTTTGTGGGACGCGACGCTTCCCGGCAGTAGCGGCACCGCATCCAAAGCACGGGCGCGTTCCATCATGTTGAGCGATGCCCAGAAGGGACGGCACATCGCGTTCCGCCGTCGCTTGCAGGAATCGACCGATCCGGTACCGCAAGACGCGCTTGACGTGCGGGCCGCCACCGAGATCTTCATCACCGCGTGCCGAGCGTCCGAGATAGCCTGGGAAGTCGACGGTCAAGGTCTCTTCACGGGCGCGTGCATCGATGTGCTCCGCGGTGGAGCAATCGATGTCAGCGGAGGATCGTCCAACGAGTCATTCCTCACCTCGCTGCGGGCGGCGATGCCCGCGCAAGCCAAGCAGCGCCCGCAACTGCACTGTGTCGAATCGCTGCGGCGCATGCCATTCCTCACCGCTCGCATGCTGACGCGCTGAAGCGTTGCTCTCGTTCGAGGCTCTGTTTTCAATCCCTGTTCTCAGGTGTCTCGCGACCACCGCAAGCGTCACGACTGCCAAGAAGCTGAGCGCCAGCTTGTCAAATCTCGTGTGCACCCGACGAGGCTCCTTGAGCGAGGCTATGCACTGCTCGATCACCGAGCGGTGTCGCAACGAGCGATTGTCGAAACCCAAGCCCTGATCGTGACCCAAGAGATCGTTGTCTTTGTGCGGGATCACCGTCTCGATCTCCTCATGAGTCAGCCACGCGTGCACTCCCTGCGAGCTGTATCGCTTGTCGCCCCGCAGCGTCCGCAGGCGGCAGCGCCGCTTCTGGCTCCTGTCTCGCTGATCTGATCGGGTGTTGTTCGAATCGTGCGATTCGTTCAGGGAAACGAGTCCTATTGCTCTGCACACTCAACTGGCGGAGGGGACTTCTCGCAGTCATCTTGGCACAGAGGGAGGTTGTTTGGGTCGCCCCAATCCCCCCGCGCGGCCATCGCCGCGCGAGGGATTAGGTCGGTTGGCCGCAGCGCCTCAGTTGCACGGTCCCCATGCGGCAAGCAGAGCGGCGAGGTCCGCTCCGTCGATCACGCCATCGCCATTCAGGTCGGCGAATGCGTCATCCTCTCCCCACGCGCCGAGCAGCGCCGCGAGATCACCTGCGTCGACATGGTTGTTGTGATCGATGTCCCCCAAGCAGCTTGCCATGTCGATCTCGATGAGCTGGATGAAGAACGCCGGACGACCCTCGTCATCCAACACCTGAATCCCGATGAGGCCAATATCGTCGTCGTATATCTTGTTCTCGGCCAGCCCCGGTCCATCGAAGTAGTTCCCCTCAGCCGTAACCAGCGCGTCCGCAAAGGTGCCGACCGGTGTCGACAATGTCGCCCCGTCATCGGTGACGATCGCAAAGTCAAAGGCGACTCCGGGTGCAAACTCCTGGAAGTAAGCATCGCCGATCTTGGGATCTGCACGCATGACGATGCCCGGAAGCGTCTCCTTTCCGTCGGCGATCCATGAACCGAGGTTGTCGGTCGAGACGAGTGCCCCGCTCTCGTTGTAGTGATAGTTCTCGACGAACTCGCCGAAGTACCACACGCTGCCGTCGTTAGCCTGCGCGTACCAATCAAGCGCCGTCTCGACGAGTCGCCCGTCCTTGAAGGTCTGATCGCGCACGACCCTCGCTTCAACACCGAGAATGATCTTCGTCTCAAACGTGACGAAAGTCTCCAGCCGCTCCCGCACGCCGCCTTCGATCGTTCCCTCAAAGACCTTGAACGTTCCAGGATCGATTGGCAAGAGCGGATTCTCGCTCAAGGCACTCGATGGGCCGAAACTCATCGCCGTCCAGTCATCGAGCGTCGCAAGGGGCGGCGTCTGATCGACCAGCCCGATCGCAAACTCGTCTCGCCCCCGCTCATCAAGCACGTTGATCAGGACTAGGCCGACATCCGGCGCATAGAGCTTATCGTCGGTGAGTTGCGGTCCGTCAAAGAGATTGCCCTCGGATGTCTCGAGCACGCTCTCGAAGGTCCCGAACGGTACCGTCACGCTCTCGTCAAGACTCTGCACGAGGGCAAAATCCAACGCGACCGACGGGGCATACTCCTGGAAGTAGATGTCACCAACTTCTGGCTTCGAGAGCATGACCGCACCGGGGAGGTTCGTGACGCCGTCGGCGATCCACGACCCGGTGTTGTCGATATCGATAAGCTCGCCGCTTTCGTTGTAGTGGAAGTTCTTGACAAACTCACCGAAGTACCACACCGTCCCATCATCGGATTGGGCGTACCAGTCGAGTGCGATCTCCTTGACCACGCCGTCGAGATAGCTCGTGTCGCGAACGATCCGATTCTTCACGCCCAAGATCATCTTGGTATCGAATGTGACGAACGTCTCGATTCGTTCCACCGCACCACCCTCGACAATGCCCTCGTAGACCGAGAAGAATCCTGGGACGAGCGGAAAGTACGGGTTGTCGCTCACCGCACTGTCAGAGCGGAAGGCGACGCTCGTCCAGTCCGGCAACGTGGGGGCGCCGCCCGCAAGCGCTGCTTGGCATAATTCGAGCGTGGTGAGGAGCACGATGGCGCGAGTGATAGCGCCGACCTGAACGGACGGTTGCATGGTGAGATTCCTCGGAAATACAGCGACTGTCACTCAGCGCATCCGGCGGCGAGTGAGCCCCTGTGATCACATGCTGCCACAGTTCTCGTCACTTGCATGATGGCGAGATGATCGCGCCCCACTTTCGTGGACACCCAGTTTGGCGAGAATGCTCGCTCGGAGTGATTCAGCCTCAAAGAGGTCAGCCTCATAAGAGGAGTCTTGTAGAGGACATACACGTCCACTAAGCGCGCCCTGAGCCTCCCCATAGTAGACACACACGTACACCATACGTACACCAACGATCTGCAGGGAAAAACGCACCAAAACCAAGGACCCCCCATTTCCCATGGCATCATCGCCGTTCGATGGCCTTCGCACGCAATCTCCTCTTTGACGCCACCAAACCCGTCGTCGCGCATTGCGTCTCTCGTTGCGTGCGACGCGAGTTCCTGATCGAGCTGGAAGATCGCCGACGCTCCCTCATGGACCGGATGCGGTTCCTGACCAAGTACTTCGCGGTCGACGTCCTCGAAGCCTCGGTTCTCTCCAATCACATGCATCTCGTCGTGGCGACGCATCCTGAGCTGGCTGCGCTTTGGACCGACGACGAGGTCGCCACCCGCTACCGCTCCTTGT
>JBBQCR010000203.1:0-6433 GCA_038318935.1 Phycisphaerales bacterium | reverse complement strand
GTCGCGGCCGAACGGCGAACCACGATCACTCCGCCGGTCTACTACGCCGCGTGGAGCGAACCGGATATTGGAGTGCAGACGCGACTCTTCGGGAAGGTCGTCCTCTTTTCGGAGTCGCTCGCGGAGTACGGCATCTGGTGCGAGATGCTCCCGGCGGAAGCACGGATCCGTTGGGATCAGGCGCTCGACGAACTGGAACAGGAGGGGCAGAGTCTCGCGGTACGCAAGCGGCTGCTCGCGCTGCGCGAGGAGTTCGCGAAAGATCGCCCGCTTCCGAAGCCCCTCGACGGATGGATCGACGTGTGCGGCAAGTCCGGCGAGCGTGTCGCACGAGAACCCTGACGCGCGAACCCTGACGAGTCCGCGCGGACGAATGGGCGGCCGCGCTGCGAAGCGTTTTCCTGCATAATCCGCGTCCTGACTCGCGTCGTTCCTTCGACGCGCGTCCCGAGACAGGACGGATGCTCGCATGCACGCTCTTCGCACGCTTCTCTCCAGCACGCTCGACTATGCCGGGCTCTTTCCACCGGCCAAGCTCGACATGCTGCCGACGGTCACCAACTACGCTCGCTCCCGCAGCGGGACGGATGCCTGGTTTCTTGGTCGCCTCGTCGTTCCCGTCGCCCGCTTCGAGGAGTTCGACCGAGTCGCCGAGCGTCTCCTGCCGATCGTGAGCGGCCCGACCGACGACGATGCGTGGTCGATCACGGCCTTGACCGCAGCCGCCGGGGATGCCGCGTTCGCCGCCGATCTCGACGCCATCGACCGGTTCAATGAACGGCATGCGGAAGAGGGCGCTGGCAGCGTCATGGTCGACACCATTGAGGTGAAGGCCTCCAGCGCCTCGGCGATCGATGCGGCGCTCGACCTGATGCCGGACGATCTCTTTCCCTACTTCGAAGTGCCGATAGATCAGGATCCACGCGGCATGATTGCCGCCCTCGCTGGTCTCGACGCCGGTGCGAAGATCAGAACCGGCGGAGTCACAGCGGACGCTCATCCCAGCGTCGAGCAGGTGGCTCGATTCATCGTCGCGTGTGCCCGCGCCGAAGTGCCGTTCAAGGCAACCGCTGGTTTGCACCACCCACTCCGTCACGACGCGAAGGACCTCGGCTGCAAGCAGCACGGCTTCCTGAATGTCTTCGTCGGGGCGTGCCTGGCGCTCACCGGCCGGGTCGACGAAGCGGCGCTTGCTCACCTCCTTGCTGAGGAATCCGCTTCGGCCTTTCGCATCGCCAACGAAGGCATCGTGTGGCGCGATGTTCGCCTCTCCGTCGGCGAGATCCGCCACGCCCGTGATGCGTTCGTCCACGCCTTCGGATCCTGTTCGTTCGACGAACCGCTCGCTGATCTTCGCGAGCTTCGACTTCTTTCCCCTGAAGGCCAGACGTCATGAATACGTGCGATCGTTCGCTCCGCTCGTCGGTCGACTCTGCAGAAGATCCGACGTCGGACTTCCCGATCCAGAATCTGCCGCTGGGCGTGTTCTCACGCGATAGTCGCGAAGGTCGCCGCATCGGTGTGGCGATCGGGACGATGATCCTTGATCTTCGTGCGGTCGCTGAAGGCGGCTACCTCAGCGGATTGAGCGACCCCGCGAAGAACGCCCTGACGCGCGGCGCGTTGAACGATTTTGCCGCGATGGGTCCATCGCCGCTGACGAATCTGCGCCGGGCCATGCAGCATCTCCTTGGCGTTGACGGTCCACTTCGGGGTACACCGACCGCGAAGCGTCTCCTGGTGTCGCAGCGGGATGTATCGATGCACGTTCCGTTTGAGATCGGCGACTACACCGACTTCTACGCCTCGGTCCATCACGCGACCAACGTGGGCACGATGTTCCGGCCCGACAACCCGCTCCTCCCGAACTGGAAGCACCTGCCTGTCGGCTATCACGGCCGCGCCAGCTCGATCATCCCGAGCGGTCAGGGAGTGAAGCGTCCCATGGGGCAGACCTCGGCGACCGACGAAGGCCCGCCGACCTTCGGCCCAAGCAAACTGCTCGACTACGAGCTGGAAGTCGGCTGTTTCCTCGCGACCGGCAACCAACTCGGGACCCGCATTCCGGTCGCGAAGGCTCGCGAGGCGATCTTCGGCTACGTCCTCGTCAACGACTGGTCGGCTCGCGACGTGCAGCGATGGGAGTATCAGCCGCTGGGACCGTTCAACGCCAAGAACTTCGCGACCTCTGTGTCGCCGTGGGTGGTCACCCAGGAAGCTCTGCAACCGTTTGTCCGCCCCGGTCCGCCGCGAGCATCCACCGATCCGCCGACGCTTGACTACCTCCGCTGCGGAGACGACGTCGTGATCGACATCACCTTGGAAGTGTGGCTGGCGACCGAGGCGATGCGGCAGAAGAACGTCGAACCGCTGCTGGTATCGCGCGGCAGTTTCAAGGACATGTACTGGACGTTTGCCCAGATGATCGCCCACCACACCTCGACCGGATGCAACCTGCGGTCAGGCGATCTCCTCGGGAGCGGAACGGTTTCCGGACCGACACCGGAGTCGCGCGGCTGTCTGCTCGAACGCACCTGGCGCGGGCAACAACCGATCACCATGCCCGATGGCAGCGAACGTCGCTTCCTCCAAGACGGGGACGAAGTCGTGATTCGCGGTTACTGCGAGTCGCCTGGCTATCGGCGGATCGGTTTTGGCGAGTGCCGCGGAGCGATCCTGCCGGCGCTCTGAAAGCTCGTCGCGGTTCTCGCTCGTGGTTCGCGCACCCGTTGCGCTGGCGCTTTTCCGAGCCGCTTGAGAATCTTCCTGCATACCGTAGCTTGACTGGCTTCACGCGCGAACCGCGGTAAGTTTGGTGGAGTAGGTTCCTTGCGTCGCGTCGTATGTGCTGCGGCGGACGCGAGGAAGACAACTCGAACGCGTGATCGTGGGGGTCGAACGCCGTGCGCATGACGAAGTCGTGCGGACCGTTTGCTCGCGCGAGCACCCAATTGCCTCCGCTTCTCCTCTCGGCTCCCTCGCGCTTGCGATCCTCCTGCGCGAAGGAGCTTCTGAGCCTCTCCGGCGATCGGAGGCCGGCGCGCCCTCGTTCCGATGGGCTGTGCCGCTCCGGTCGCCCCGCCCACGGGGGACAGCCCGCGCCGCAAGGCGCGGGCTGTCTTTTTGGACCACAATCACGCCAACGACGACCGGCTCACGTCCAGGTATTGGCGGCCTTGGCCGGAGCCCCTCGGCCACCGATCTTGAGAGCGCTCTTCGCCGCGGGTTTGGCTTCGGTTGTCTTCGCTGCGACCGCCTTCTTGGGGGCGGGCTTCTTGACAGGCTTCGTCGCGCTGCCGTTCTGCTTCGCGTGATGGCCGTTGACGCTTCCCTTTGAAGGAGTGCTGAGAGGGAAGTGTTCGCCCTCCCAACTCATCGGATAGTTCAGGTCGTCAATGTCCAAGGCGGCCTTCGTGGGATAGAGCGGGCGGAAGGTGTCGCACATGACCGCGAGTTCGTTGGTGAACGTCGCGCCGATCGTCGCCTCGACCGTGCCCGGATGCGGTCCGTGCGGAATGCCCTGAGGGTGCATCGAGAGCGACGCGACCTCGATGCCCTTGCGGGCCTTGTAGTTGCCTTCGACGTAGTAGAGCACCTCGTCGCTGTCGAGGTTCGAGTGGTTGTAAGGCACCACGATCGCCTGCGGATGAAAGTCCAGCATGCGCGGACAGAACGAACAGATGACGAAGTTCTCGGCTTCAAACGTCTGATGCGTCGGCGGCGGCATGTGGTGCTTGCCGACGATCGGTGAGAAGTCGTCGATATTGAAGATGTACGGGTAATAGCAACCGTCCCAGCCGATCACGTCGAGCGGGTGGTAGCTGTACATGTACGAGTGGACGAGGTCGCGCGACTTGATGCGCACTTCGTACTCGCCGCGTTTGTCGAAGGTCAGCGGCAGCGACGGAGTCTTGATGTCGCGCTCGCAGTAGGGGGCGTGCTCGAGAAACTGCGCCGTCTTTTTCGACATGTAGCGAGGCGGTGGCACGATGTGCGAGCCGTTGGCGACTTCGATCAGGAGGTACCTCGGATCGGGTTCGCCAGCCTTCGGTTCGTCGAAGACGATCTGGTAGGTCACCCCCTTGGGGATGATGATGTAGTCCTTCGGCTGGAACTTCAACGTGCCGAAGGTCGTCGAGACAGTGCCGGAACCGAAGTGGATGAAGAGACACTCGTCGCCCTGAGCGTTCTTGAACCAGTACTTCATGGGCTCCGAAGGGACGCAGACGCCGATCTCGACGTCGACGTTGCCAAAGAGCACCGTCCGTCCCGTAATGGGATCACCCTTCGGCGGGATCTGCATGCTCTTGACGTGTCGCATGCGCATCACGTCGCGTTCGACGTACTCGGCCTTCACCGAATACAGCGTTTTCCAACCGATCACTTGCGTCGGCGGATGCACGTGATACAGCGTAGAGGTCGGCCCCGAGAAGCCCTCGGTGCCGAAGACTTCTTCGGAGTAGAGCGCGCCGTCGGGGCGGCGGAACTGGATGTGACGCTTGGTCGGAATCTGGCCGAGCTTTGAATAGAAGGGCATGCGAGTCGCCTTAGTAAGGTGAGAGGGGGCGATTGTACGCAGCGGTGCTGCCGGATTTTGCGTGAGAGGGAACCAAGTTCCCCTGCGGATGCTGGTTACCCGGCGGATGCTGGTTACCCGGCCGCCGCTGGTTCCCCGGCCGCTGCTGGTTCCCCTGCGGATGCTGGGCGCAAGGAGAACTTTCCATGACCAGCGTGCAACACCACCCCGGGCGATACGACGTCGGCCGTAGTCTCCGACGTGTGATCCGAGTTTTCGCCGGATGCTGCACAGTGGCTGCGATCGCACTCGCGGACGGCCACGCCTGGGCCCGCGGCGACGAGTACCTGCCCCCGGAAAACGCAGCGCGGCGATCGATGGTCGAGGACAACCCGCGCGTCGGAGGGCAGCCGAGCGACCTGGTGTTCGCGGTCCAGTCAGTCGACTTCCTTGGCCCCGAGTGTTCCGACGCGTCGCATCGCATCTTGCAGCATGCCAAGATCACGATCCTCGTGGACTGGACCAAGTCTAAGGGCTGGTTCGGCAAGCTGGTGACCCAAGCGGAGGGGCACGATCAAACGGCGGGGCCGGACATGGCGGTCTTTCAGATCAACGGGCTCGGCCATTGGACGATCGCCAGCGTCGAGCGCGACGGGACCGACTGTTTCGGCGGCGCGACGCCCGAAGGGGAAACCGGCGGCGACGGAACGTGGGACGGCATCAAGCTCACACCCCCCGACAGTTTCGAGACTGGCGACTACAGCGGCGGAACGGTGCCCACGAAGATGCTGTACGTCATCACCCTCGACTACCACCCGCAACCTGGCGACGGCTGCGAATGCGTCGGCTTTCTGATTCGCGGGCACTATCTTCACACCTACGACGGGTCGACCGAAATCTTCTGCAACAACGGTCTCGATGTCGCGCTGAGCTATCCGTGGGGCGTCTCCGCAGGAGCGACGGTTACGGTGACCAATGACCACGCGTGGGTGCGGCAACTGATTCACGCCGCCGACGGAAACCCGCAGCACACCCAGAAGTTTTCGCCACCACCGCTGTGGGTGCCAAGCGAGCTCTGCTGCCCGACGCCTCCTCCGCCGCCGGCGGACGATGGCGTCACGATCCCTGACTTTGATTCGTCGCCGCTGACGAATCCGTGGGAGTGGCTCTTCGGGGCGACGATCACACCGCAAGGCGACGCATCGCCCAAGCACGCGGAACTTGTCGCTCGTGATGCCTTCGGTGCCCTCGCGGCGATGACGACTTGGGACTTCGGGCGCTGCAGCCGCGGCTGTCTGATCAGTCACCCGCTGTCGCTTCCCATCACCTTCGCATCTCCGACGGTCGACGTGACACTGACCGTGTGGGACGACCGCGGCACGATCGCGTCATCGATCCTGACGAAGCCCGTGAGCGGTCTGCCGCAGATCCCCGGACTCGCATCAACGCTCGGCTTGGATCAAGGGCGATTGCAAGCTGGCGACACGCTCTTGGTCGACCTCGTTGATCCCGCATTCAGCGTGCAGGTGCGCAAGCAGCGGACGATCATCTGTGCGATCAATCCGGCCGGTGTCCTCCGTGATCTTCAGCAAGGCGCCGTGTTGCCGTCGAACGGACAGTACGAACTCACGATTCCGATCGTCGCGTCCGCGAATCCCAGCTTCTCCAACGGTGTCCTCGAAGTAGCAACCGGCGACATCGTGCTGGTCGACTTCCTCTCGCACGACAATCGCCATCTCGTTGCCCGGGTACCGGTGACGACCCAGGCCAACGCCATTGTCCTCGGCGCTGCCAGCGGCGACTTCTACGACCGGGTGCGCTTTGGTGGTGCCGGTTACGGCGGAACGGTCGCGTTCCGTATCGACGGGAAAACAGTGAGCGCCCAGACTTCTGCCGGCACGACTCCTGCCGCGCTCG
>JBBQCR010000202.1:0-6538 GCA_038318935.1 Phycisphaerales bacterium | reverse complement strand
AATCGGCGATATCGCGGCCCGCCCCGGGCACATGAACGCCACGTGGGGCTATTGGTCGAGCGACGGACTCGGTTACCACGAGTATCTGCAGTGGTGCGAAGATCTCGGTGCGGCGCCTCTCTATGTGGTGAACTGCGGGATGGCCCACCACGAGTTGGTACCGCTGGAGGAACTGGGTCCGTGGGTGCAGGAGGCGCTCGACGCGATCGAGTACGCCAACGGAGCGGCTGAGAGTTTTATGGGATCGCTCCGCGCCGCGAACGGACATCCGGCACCCTTTGGACTGCGCTTCATCGAGATCGGCAACGAGAATGGAATGTTCGGAGGCTTCGGCGGCACGCTTGAGCAGTACACCGAGCGCTACAAGGTGTTCCGTGACGCGATCAAAGCGAAGTATCCGGAGATCGAAACGATTGCGAACGTGCGCGTGCCGGCGCCGATGGAGATCGTCGACGACCATTTCTACAACTCGCCCGGCTGGTTCTGGAGCAACGTCGGGCTCTACGACCAAACGGATCGCAACGGCCCCAAGATTTACGTCGGCGAGTACGCGGTCACGCAGCAATGCGGGAAGGGCAATCTCCGAGCAGCGCTTGCCGAAGCGGCGTTTCTCACCGGACTTGAGCGGAACTCCGACATCGTCACCATGGCCTCGTATGCGCCGCTGTTCGTGCACGAAAAGGATCGGAAGTGGAATCCGGATGCGATCGTCTTCAACGAGAAGGAGGCGTATGGCACACCGAGCTACTGGATGCAGACGATGTTTGCAGAGACCAAGGCCGACACCGTCCTGCCGGTCGACCTTCCCGCCCTTCCCTCACCGAAGGCGACCGGCGGCATCGGACTTGGCGCATGGAACACCGAAGCCGAGTTCAAGGACATCGAAGTGCGGATCGGCGAAACCGTCGCGTATCGATCTGATTTCGCGGCCCACGGCAGCGACGGATGGAAGCCGATCGACGGCCAATGGTCGGTTGTCGACGGCGCGTATCGACAGTCCGAGCGCGGTGAGAAGCGAATCACGCTGCTCCATCTTCCGGCCCTCGCCGACGCGAGCGACTACGTGGTGACGCTGAAGGCTCGGACGCTCGCCGGTGACGAGGGATTCTTGGTGCTCGTCCACGCTCCTGATGCGGACAACTACACGTGGTGGAACATCGGTGGTTGGGGCAATCACTCCCACGCCATGGAGCGCAGCGTCGCCGGTTCGAAGTCGGCGCTCGGTCACGGAGTGGCGGGCCGGGTCGAGCGAGGGCGCTGGTACGACGTTCGCATCGAATGCGCCGACGGACGACTGCGCTGTTTCCTCGACGGCACGCTCGTGCACGACGAAGTGGATCGCACGGCACCGCAATTCACCGCGACTGCGGCCCGTGTCGACGCGACTGGTGAGATTATTCTTCGCGTCGTGAACGGCATGGAAGCACCCGTGACGACGGAAGTCGACCTCCGTGGTGTCGGCGGTATCGACTCGCTCGGTTCCAATCTCGTCCTGACGGGGGCAGCACTCGACGACGAGACCGGTCTCCGGCCCAATCGAGGCCCAGTTCATGGCGTGTCGCCGCGATTTTCGTACACCTTTCCGGCCCGTTCGTTCACGATCCTCCGTCTCAAACCCAGTCGCTGAAAGCGAACGAATCCCAATGCCGATTCTCCTCTCGATCGTCTCCGCCATCGCGATGCTGACCATTGCCGAGCCTCCCTCGACTGTGACGGATGCGTCCCCCCCGCTTCTCAAGCTCAGTGCTGTTCCGTTCACCAACGTGACCATCACCGACCGATTCTGGGCGCCGCGTCAGGCGACGAATCGCGAGACCTCGCTCGCGTACTCGCTCGACATGCTCGAGAAGTCGGGCAACCTCACGAATCTCGACACTGCCGCCCGCGGAGCCCGTGAGGGCTTCATCGGTCCGGTGTTCGCGGACTCCGATACCTTCAAGGCGCTGGAGGCGATTGCGTATTCGCTGGCCACGCATCCTGATCCAGCGCTCGAGGCGCGATTGGACGCGATCATTGCTCGCGTTGCCGCCGCGCAGCGACCCGACGGCTATCTCAACACCTGGTACGAGGTCAACGAACCAGATCGCCGATTCACCAATCTCCGCGACAACCACGAGCTCTATTGCGCGGGGCATCTCTTCGAGGCCGCCGCCGCGCACGTTGCAGCAACCGGCAAGCGGACGCTTCTGGACGTCGCAACGAAGTACGCCGATCTCCTGTGTGCGACGTTTGGTTCTGGGCCCGGTCAGCGCATGGGGTATTGCGGACATCCGGAAGTGGAACTTGCGCTGATCAAACTCTGGAGAGTCACCGGCGAGCGACGCTACTTTGATCTGGCTCGTTTCTTCGTCACCTCGCGCGGCACCGGCTTCTTCGCCGACGAGCATCACACGCCCAAGGACCAGTACGACGGTCGCTACTGGCAGGACAACGTGCCCATTCGAGAGCACCGAGCTGTGGTCGGCCACGCGGTTCGTGCGGGGTATCTCATGTCCGGCGCGGTCGACGTCGCGGTCGAATCCGACGACCCGGAGCTTCTGTCGATGATCCGTCGCGTGTGGCGAAACACCACCGAGCGCAACATGTTCATCACCGGCGGCATGGGCGCCTCCGGTTCCAACGAGGGATTCACCGAGGACTTCGATCTGCCCAATCTCACCGCGTATCAGGAGACTTGCGCGTCGGTGGCGCTAGCGATGTGGAATCACCGACTGGCGCTGGCGACTGGCGACGCGCGCTACGCGGACTGCATGGAGACCTCGCTCTACAACGGCATCCTCGCCGGAGTGTCTCTGGACGGCACCAAGTTCTTCTACGTCAATCCTCTGGCCAGCCAGGGAGATCATCATCGCAGCCCCTGGTTCGGCTGCGCCTGCTGTCCGCCGAACGTGACGCGCACACTGAGTTCCCTCGGCGGCTACGCCTACGCCACGGGACACGACGCGCTGTGGGTCAATCTCTTCGTCCAAGGCAGCGTCAAGACCGCGATCGCTGGTACCGACATCGCCATGCAGATCACCACGGACTATCCGTGGGATGGCAGCGTGCGCTTTGATCTCGAGCCCAAGCGCGAGTCCACGTTCGCGCTCAAGCTGCGCGTGCCGTCGTGGTGCGAAGGTGCGAACGTCACCGTAAACGGTTCCGTCGTTCCAATCGCCATCGACCACGGCTATGCCACCATCGCGCGATCATGGAAGAGCGGCGATCGCGTCGACCTCACCCTGCCCATGCCCCCGCGACGCGTGGCATCGGATCCGCGCGTCACCGAGAACCGCGGGTTGCTGGCGATTGCTCGCGGACCGCTGGTGTACTGCATCGAAGCCGCGGATGTCGATGCACCGGTCGCGTCGCTGGCTATTCCGCCCGAAGTGCCGCTGCAGATCGTGCAGCGCCCCGATCTTTTGGGCGGCGTTGTAACGATCACTGGCGAGGCGCTGACGGGTGGCGGGCAGCCCTGGAGTGGCGGCCTCTATCGCGCGGTCGCAGCTCCGCAGCGCGTTGGGTTCACCGCGATTCCCTATTACGCGTGGGACAATCGCACGCCAGGCGCGATGCGGGTGTGGATCCCGACCGTGCCGGACCCATCGCGAATCGTCGGACTCGAAGGACAAGCGGCGGTCGACGTGAGCTTTCGATCAGGGTACGCCCGTCCCGAGGGTGTGCGCGATGGCATCGAACCGCGAGCATCGTCGGAGCAGCCTGCAGCACTCTGCCACTTCTGGCCGCAACGCGGATCCCCTGAAACACGGAGCGCCTGGATCAGCTACTCCTGGCCAGCGCCCGTTGCCGTCAGCGGCGTGCGGGTGTACTGGTTTGACGACACTGGTCGCGGCGAGTGCCGACTTCCGAAGTCTGCTCGCCTCTCCTATCGCGATGGCGGGACCTGGAAGCCCTTGCCGACATCATCGACGCACGGCGTTCCGATCCAACTCGATCGCTGGTGCGAACTGCGTTGTTCCACCGTCCTTACCGACGCGCTGCGTCTTGAACTTGAGTATCCCGACGGTTACTCCGTCGGCGTCCACGAATGGAAGGTGTTGGGGCCCGACGACTGAAACCAATTGTGGCGCTCCGGAGCGCCCTCCGGGCGCACACTCGCTCTGGAGTATCCGGCACAGTGCGACGCGCCTGAGCGCGACAGTCGATCACGATCCGTATGAGCCGCGCCCCTCACACCGCCTGCGTCGGACAGCCCGCGTACGCCGTGTCCGCGTCCAGTCGTTCGTTCTTCATCACCACGCTGTGTGGCAGAACGTGGGCATGTTCGCCGATGTCGGCACCGTAGAAGACAACCGCGCCGTGACCCACCGTTGCGCCGCGTCGGATTCGCAGGCGATCGATCTTGAGGATGCGATCCTCAAAGCTGTGGGCTTGGAAGTTGCAGGTGACGGTCGCACCGTCCTCGATGGAGAGCATGTCGGGATCGACGATCTGCGCGAAGCCGTTGCCGAGGACGACGTTTTTCCCGATGGTGACGCCGACCGCCCGAAGGAACCACGCGAGAAACGGCGTACCTCCCAGTTGCTCAAGCATGCCGCGGGCCCAGAACCCCCACGCGACGTAGAGAAAGTCCCAGCGGCTGCACCAGCTCGACCAGAGCGGATGTTGACCTGGCCGCACCCGGCCAAGCAGCGTCCACTTGAGCAGGATGATCGCTGCAACGAGCGAGATATACGCGAGGAGCGTCACCATCGGAACGATCGCCAGCACCAGGATGGGTGCGGAGACCAGCTCGGATGCCCACGCAATGCCGGACGCCCATCCGTAGACGACCAGCAGCGGAACCACTGGAATCGCAAATCGCAGCGTCTCCCAGAAGAGGCGGTTCAGATACCGAAGCGCACTTGGATGGTGCGTCAGTCGCGGATCAACCGACACCACGTCGCGACGAGGCAACTCCATCGCAGGATGCCCGAACCAGCCGCTCGCGGGGCGAACTCGCTGCGGATCGGCAACGGTTGAGACGCCGATGAAAAGATCATCGGGCCAGACCTCTCCCGCGAGCACGAAGGCATGATTGCCGAGAAACGTTCTGGCACCGATCGTCGTCGCCGCGACCGTGACCGTGCCGCGATCGACTCTCGGTGGGCAGAAGTAAATGCCGTCGGCGAAGAAGCTCTCCTCTCCGATCGTCACGGTCTCGGGAAGGACGTCAATGATGGTGCTGACTTCGCATCCGCGGCCCACGCGCATCCCAGCGAGTCGCAGCCAGTGCGGCCAGAAGAGCGAGCCGCTCAACCAACGCCCCGCCTCATCGACGGCGGAAGTCTTCGCCCACACGATCAGGTAGCCAATGCTCCATCGCGAGAGGACCCCAGGCGCGACACGACCGCAGAGTCGCATGCCGACGGCCTGCAAGACGAGGGCAGTCGGCAACAGGGCGACCGACGCGAGGAGGATCCATCCGAGCGGCAGTGAACGAAGCCAGGCAGACGCGTTGAGGGCGCTGTCGGGAGCCAGGTTGAAAAACGCCAGCACGGCCACTGCGATCGCCAATGGGATCGCCAGCGCAAGCGAGCGCAGCGGGCGAGCTGCGAGCATGATCGCGCCATGCAGCACGGGGTGCAGCGATCTGCCACGCACCGACGTCGGCGTTGTCGCCGACTTGCCGACGCATCGTGCAGGCACACCGTCCCATCGCTCGTCCGCTGGAACAGTGACGCCATCCTCCAGCCATGAGAGGGCCATCAAGGTTGAACGAGGCTTCATGCAGGTGTTGGCGCCCATCCCCGCGCGCGGTTCGAGCGTGCATCCGTCGCCGATCGTGATCCTCCCGAACGTCAGATGACCGTCGTCCAGTTCCACCAAACCGACCGACGATTCCTGCGACAACGTGACGTCGTCGCCGATCGTCAGCAGGTGCCAGCCACCTTGACGCAGTGCGACGCCGCGATGGATATGAACGCGGCGCCCTACCCGCGCCCCAAGCGCCCGAAGAACCGTTCCGAGGAAGACCGTGCCTTCGAGGAAACGCCATGGAATCAGACGTGCCGACTGCTGCACGATCCAGTGCCGGGTGTACGCGATACTCCAAACCCGAATCGATTGAGGTCGCGATCGTCCGACCAGCACTCGTTGCAGCAGCGCGGTCACCGCCACCGCGAGCGGCAGATAGGCGACGACCAGCAGCGTGGCGACCAGCGGAACCAGCAGAATTGCCGTGACGAGACTCGTCCTGGCAACCAGCCATGGTCCGAGCACGAAGGCAAGGAGGTACGACGCGATGCCGCTTGTCGCAATGCAAAGGAGGAGACACGCGGCCTGAGCGAGCGAGACGAGGATCGCAGGGCCAGCGATTGGCGGTTGGCCCATGCGACTCCGATCGCGAGTATGACGAGCATGATGATCATGTCGATCATGTCGATCATGTCGATCATGCTCGTCGCGAACAGCCCCCCGCTGCCGCTCTGCTCTGCGTTTCGTAACCCGCTGGGCGAGCTCGTTGGCGGTGCGCGACTCGTAGAGATCGCGCACCGTCGTCACCGACGTTTCAGGAATCGCTCGCAACTCGCAGAGGACGGCCACTGCACTCAGTGAA
>JBBQCR010000201.1:0-6542 GCA_038318935.1 Phycisphaerales bacterium | reverse complement strand
ATGGTGTTCGTGCGCGGCGCCGACGGACGCACTCGAACTCAGTCTGCAAGGCCAGCGCCTCTCCAACCGGTCTCGTCGCCGCCGGGCAGCGCCGCCGTCGCGGCCGCGCCAGCGACGTCGGCCCCGTCGGCTCCGCAGAAGCTGAGTCCCTTCTATCGCCTGACGCTTTCAGAAGATGTGCGGGTGATTCGCGTGAAAGATGGACGCACCAGCACGCTCAAGGGCGATGAACTCACCGCGGTGTTCGCACTCGAAGGTGGAGCGGGACTCGATCGCCTGGTCGAGACGACACCGCAAAGCGCCTCGCCCGGCCTTTCGGCGCCGGTGCGGCAGATCACCGCTGCGGCGTTCGCCGCGACCGGCCCCGATCTGCAGCAACCGGAGACCATCACGATCGACTTCGTGGGCCGATTGCTGCTGGAGCCGGCCGAAGAAAAGGAACGGCTCGCGTCGAAGGACGATATCTCCGTCGAGATTCGCGCCAACGACGGGCACGTCGTCACGCTGAACGACGAGAGTTCCAAGGCCGACGTGATCTGCCAGCGGGTCACGTTTCAGACCGGCGAGGATCTCGTCGAAGCCTTCGGCAGCGAGGATCGCCCGCTCACCGTCGACAGTCCTCGGTTGAAGGCGCGGGGCCAGCGATTCTGGTTGAAGCAGCGGGCAGGGCAAGGTGGATTCAGCGGACCGGGCACGGTCACGCTCGCTTCCGGAGGCGAAGCGTTTGCGCTGTTCGCCTTTGACCCCGATACTGCAATGGTGACGCGCGATGCGAGCGGCGAGCTGATCGCCAGCGCCCTGACCCCGGCATCGGCGGGCCCATCGACCGTCGACATCGGTTGGCGCGAGGCGCTCGATCTCACCTTCGCGCCGACTGGCGACGGCGGAGGTCCCGAAGGACAACTGGAACTGGCTGCATTCCGCGGCGCTGTCACCGCTCGCGGCGAGGCATTCGCGCTGGACGCTGCCACGCTCGTGGCGGCGTTCGGGGCCGATGATGTTGGTGCCAATGTTCACGACGACGTCGGGCACCCAACGGGAGTCCGGTCCAGAGATCTTCAGCGAATCACCGCCAGCGGAAACGATGAGAACCCGGTGGTCGCTCGCCGTGCCGACGGTGCCGCGGCGCTTGCGGCGCAATCACTCGACCTTCGGTTGCGACTCGATGCCTCCGGCAACGCAGCTCCAGCGATGCTTGTCGCGGATCGCTCCGTTGAGGCCCACGATGCGAAGCAGACGCTGTGGACCTCCCGACTGTCGGTGACTTTTCTCGATCGAGATGCGAAAGCGCTGCCGCAGGGATCAGATGCAATCTCCAGTGTTGGAGCCGACATCGCAACGGTGGAGGGTCGCGAGGGCGTGCAAGCAATGCTGCGCGGCCCGCAGGAGATGAACATTCGGGTCTTCGGCGATTCGCTCGATGGAGATGGCCCCGGTCGCACGTTGGCGGTCTCGGGCAAGGACGTCTGGGTCGTGCGCGATCGCGTGTTGGCCGACCGCATGGGACAACTCCAATTTGATGACGCGACACGGACGGCAATCTCCGTCGGCCCTGGGCGCGTGCGGGCCTTCCGCGAAGTGGTCGCGCCGAGCGGTGATGCGAAGGCCGAGCGACCGGCGCTGCCCGAAGGCGTGGCGCTGCAGGCGGAGTGGAAGGAAGGCTTCCTCTTTGACGAGCGAGCGGCCGACGGCAACGGCGCGATTCAGTTGCGCGGAGATGTCAAGGTGCGCAGCACGCCCGATCGGGCATCGACCGACGCCGTCGACGCGGCGTCGCTGCGCTTGGAACTCGCCGGAGGACACGCTTCGGCTGCCGCAACGGGATCCGACCCGCTCACCGGGGCCGGGGACGTCCGGCTCGTGAAAGCCGAAGGCGGCGCCAAGTTCGAAAGTCGCCGCTGGCAAAGCGCGGCACGTGAAGGCGATCCCCGACTTCTGCGACTGTCGGGTGAACACATCGAATTCGCGCTCGATCGTCGCGAAGGTTTCGTCGAAGGGCCGGGGGCGCTCCTCGTGCATGTACCCGACTCGATCTCCGACGCCACGCCGCAACCAGCGAAGGATCTGCCTCCGGCCAACGGCACCGATTCGTTCGCCGGCGCGCCGATTCCGTTCGCGGCCGAAGGAACGACGGACTTCCGTTGGCTGCGACGGATGGAGATGGTGTCGACCGGCCCGCAACGCTCGATGGTGACGCTTCGCGAAGACGTGCAGGTTCGGCACATGGGAATCAAGACGACCGATCCGACATTGCGGCTGACGGCGGCGCGGCTGGAAGCGGATCTCGAACAATTCTCGGCCGAATCGAATGGGACTCAGGCGGCCGGCGCGACGCTCGCCGGAACGGCCAAGCTCTTGGCGGTGAGAGCGTTCGGCGAAGGACCGACGCGAGTCCTGGTGAAGAGCGACGATTTCGATCTCGAATGCGACGGCCTGACCTACGACGTGACGACGCAGATCGCGATTCTCACCGGGACCGAAGGACGCCGCGTCAAGGTACTGCCGACGGGAAGTCCCGCCCCCACACAAGCCGAGCGTGTGGTGTGGAACATGGCGACGGGCAGGATTCAGATCGAGGGTGCGACCGGCGCCGCGGGGCGTTGAGCGGACGATGACGAGCGGGGCATCGGCCAAGCGTCCGATCGTCGCGCCCGAACCAGTGGCGGTGACGGCCTCTCTCCGCGATACTCGCCGCATGCAGACTCCGACCGGTTGTCCCATGGGATCAGGTAGCCCGCCGCCTCCGAGCGCCACAAGCGGGGCGCCGAACGGTCTCACCTACGGCGACTATCTCAGGATTCCCGAACTGCTCTCGATCCAGTCGCCACGCTCCGACGGACCGGAGCACGACGAGATGCTCTTCATCATCATCCATCAGGTGTACGAGCTGTGGTTCAAACAGCAGTTGCACGAGGCTGCGTATCTCGCGCAGTCCCTCGTCGTCAACGACCAACCGACCGCGACGGCGACACTGCATCGGATGCTGACGATCCTGAAGACGATGGTGGCCCAGATCGACGTCATCGAGACGATCACGCCGACGAGTTTCGTCAGCTTTCGGTCGCGGTTGGCGAACTCCAGCGGATTCCAATCGGCGCAGTTTCGCGAGTTCGAGTTTGTCCTGGGCCACAAGCGAGCCCAAGCGGTGCAGTGGCAAGCCGAGGGGACGCCCGAGCGCCGACAACTCGAGCGGCGCCTTGCCGAGCCGTCGTTGTGGGACGCGTTCCTCCGTTGTCTCGTCCACAACGGATTCGCGGTGCCGAAGGAACTGCTGACCCGCGATGTGACGCAGCCGACCGAAGCAAACGCCGCGGTGCAGGAACTGCTCATCACCCTCTACCGCACCAATCCGCCGCTGCGTCAGGTGTGCGAACTGTTGGTGGATCTCGACGAGGGGATTCAAGAGTGGCGCTACCGCCACGTGAAGATGGTGGAACGCACCATCGGCATGAAGATGGGCACCGGCGGATCGGCCGGAGTCGACTATCTTCGGAGCACGCTGTTCAAGGCGCTCTTCCCGGATCTGTGGGAAATCCGCAGCCGGTTGTAGGCGACGGCGCCGCCGAGCGCCTCATGCAACAGTTGTGCTTGCCTTCGTCATCAGCGGGCACGCGACACCCGCCTCATCGCAGATCAACTGCGTCGTGATCTCGGCGCTGAGGAAGATCACCGGCAGTCCGGAGCCCGGATGCGTGCCGCCTCCGACGAGCCAAAGGCCGTCAAACCCTTGCAGGCGGTGATGCGGACGCTTGTGCAGCATCTGCGAGAGCGAGTGTGCGAGGTTGAACGTCGCTCCGTGGTTGATGCGCTCGCGCTTCCAGTCCGCCGGCGTCACCAAGTGCTCGGCCCGCACGCGACGGCGAATGTCCTTGATGCCGAAGACCTGCTCGAGTTGCTGGAACGCCGCTTCACGCAGTCCCGGCTTCGCCGCGTCCCAATCGATGTCGCTGGTGGTGTTGGGAGTCGGCACTAGAACGTATAGCGCTGAGCCGCCCTTGGGTGCGAGTGTCGGATCGGTCCGCGACGGATTGCAGACATACGTCGAAGCGTCGTCGCTCAGTCGACCGCGCACCGCGATGTTGTCGAGATTCTCGCGATAGCTGCGCGAGGTGTAGATCGTGTGGTGCGGCAAGTCGACCTTGCCGTCGAGGCCGAGGTACATCATGAAGGTCGAGCACGAATAGCGTTTGCGATCAATCGCCTCGTCGGTCCACCCTCCGCGCAGCGACTCGGGAATCAGATTCTTCATGGCCCAGGTCGCGTCGGCGTTCAGGACCACGTGATCGTGGCGATGGGTCTCTCCTCGCACCGACACACCAACGCAGCGTTTGCCCTCAAAGACCAATCGATCGACCGGCGCATCGCAGCGGATCGTTGCGCCGTGTTCGGTGCAGACCTCGGCCATCGCTGCGGTGAGGGCGTTGCAACCGCCGCGAGGATGCCAGATGCCGTACTCGTACTCTATGAACGGCAGGATCGAGAAGAGGCTCGGGCACTCGAAGGGACTCATTCCCAGGTACTTGCTCTGGAAGGAGAGTGCCAGCCGCACATGTTCGTTCCGGAAGTATCCGGACAGCAGGCCGTAAAGCGATTGCCAGGGCTTGATCGTCGGGGCCGCCCGGAGGCTGCTGGCGTTCATCAGATCGAATAGGCCGCGAATCGGGCTCCGCAGAATCGGCGTCATCAACTCAAGCTTCCGGCGGTTGTCGCGGATGAAGCGCAAGAACGCCGGACCATCGCTCGGCTCGATGGCAGTCAACTGTCGGGCCATGCGATCGAGATCCTGCGTCGCGTCAATGGTGAGCATTCCGCCGCCCGCAGCGCTGGCGGGGCGACCGATGAGGAGTCGATACATGGGATCGAGTCGCGTCAGCTCGGCATAGTCCGAAAGCCGGCGACCGCTGGCAGCGAAGATTTCCTCCAGCACATACGGCATCATGAAGAACGTCGGTCCGCAATCGAACCGGAAGCGGTCGCTGCCCGCATGCAGTTCGATGGCCCGCGTTCGTCCGCCGACGATCGGCTGCGCCTCGTAGATGGTCACCTGGAAGCCCGCAGCCCCGAGAAGCATCGCGCTTGCCAGCCCTCCCGGTCCCGCGCCGACCACTCCGATCGACTGGGTCTTGCCCGCCGCGGAAGGGCTCGCAATCGGTGCACGCTTCGGGGATCGACGGTCTCCTGCGCGCCGAGCGGGGCCGGTTCGGTACGATCCGTTGGAAACGATCTCTGGCGTCATGGTGGTCTCGAGGTTCGGATCGATCTCCAAGACGGATTCGCCCGGTCTGAATCTGGCAATTGCCCAAAGTCGAACCCGGGCGATCTTCTCGACGCCGCGTTCCGGTCGCGCCGGATCGCGAACCGCTCTAGAACGGTAACAGGTACCAATGATGACCGACGTCGGTGATGTTGGCACTCACACTCCTCCCACGCTAACGCAGCGGCAGGCGTGGCTGCGCGCTTTCGCCGCAGCGATTCGGGACAACGAGCCCGCGCTCTGCCATCTCGTCCGGCGGGAGATCGGCAAACCAGCGTGGGAGACGCTGGTGGCTGATGTGCTCCCGCTTCTGGCGAGCATTCGATGGCACGAACGAGCCCTCCCCGGACTTCTGCGGCGGCGTCGGCTCGGTGGCCGTTCGCTGTGGCAACTGGGACAGCGTCACTGGACCGAGCGGGTTCCGGTCGGGCGCGTCCTGCTCATTGCAACGTGGAACTACCCGCTGCAGTTGCTCGGTATTCAACTCGTGCAGGCAATCGCGGCCGGCAACCGAGTCGTGGTCAAGCCGTCCGAGCGATGCCCGGAGACCCACACCTCGTTGCTCGCTCTTGCGTCCGCGGCACTGGTTCGCGCCGGGCTGCCCAAGGACCTGATCGGCGTCCGCCCCGCCACGCGCGACGAGGGGGCGCGACTACTACGTGAGGAACAGTTTGATCATGTGGTCTTCACCGGATCGACGTCGGTCGGTCGGGCCATCGCAGAGATCGCAGCCCGTACGCTGACTCCGACGACCTTGGAGCTTTCCGGTCACGACTCTGCCATCGTGCTCGACGACGCCGACCCGCGACTCGCGGCCCGGACGATCTGGAATGCCACGATCATGAACGCCGGGCAGACCTGCATGGCGCCCCGCAGAGTGCTGGTGCAGGAGGGGATCTACCAGCGGTTCGTGCGCGAACTTGCGCCGCTGGTGGGAGGAGCCGCACCGGTGCGATTGGTCGATGAGGCGGCCGCGATGCGATGTGCGGCGATGGCGGAGGCTGCGATGAAGGCTGGTGGGCGAGCGCTCAACGGTGTTCTTGAGGGCGTCTTGTCCGACACGTCCGCGGAAGCGGCAGAGGAGTGTCCGCGTCGATGCCTTCGACCGATTGCGATTGTCGATTGTCCAGTCGATACGGAACTCTTTGCCGGCGATCATTTCGGTCCGGCCCTCGCGGTGACGCCGGTCGAGTCGCTTGAGGAGGCGATCGACCTGCAACGTTCCGCCCAATCGCTGGCGACCAGCGTGTTCACCCGAGCGCCAGCGCGGATCGTGTCGCGGGCCGCT
>JBBQCR010000200.1:0-6581 GCA_038318935.1 Phycisphaerales bacterium | reverse complement strand
GCGACGATCGTGGTCGCCATGAACTCTAGAAGCGACGCCTGCAGAGCGGCGCACTTCTGCGCCCCACCGTCGGCGAGTCGAACGCGCACGGCGCGACGACGATCGAGCTCTTCAAGCGGCGCTGGAAAAGGGTCGGCCAGAAAGATCGCGCCGCACTTGAGTCGCCACTGACCGACGAGCCGTTCCATCGCGCCTTCCGGTCCGAGCGTCGTCGGTGAGTCCTCGTAGCCGATGCGAAATAGCCGCGACCGCTCGACGATCGCTGCGGCATAGCGCTCGGAGAGAGCATCGATCGCGTGACCATCGCTGGCCTGCATCGAGAGAAGACGATGCAGCAATCCGAGCCTGGCTTTCCGCATCCAATCGCTGCTCCGCGGCTCCGGCAATCGCGTGTCGGTGATCCTTTCGAGCATTTCGCTGATCGCCGGTGACTGCGGCGCCGTCGGAAGTTGATCGAGGAGTTCCTGCACCAACACCGGTCCGAAAGCGAATCGCTCGACCACGATCGCCTGCGCGAGCGCCCGCACGTCGTTGGGTGTTGCTCGCAGCGCTTCGGTCACGAGAACTTCGGCGTCGCGGACACCGAGGTCTCCGGCAGCGGGTCGCGTTCGCAGCGCCCGCAATTCGTCCTGTCGCTTGGTCGCGTCGCGACCGACGGCGTCGTACGCCGCCGCGAACTCTCCGTCGCTGCCCGAGGGTCGTCCTGCAACAAGTCGCGCGGCCCGCAGCGACGGCGGAGCCTTCAATTCGCCCGCCGCCTCATCCAGGAGCGAGTCGGCGGCGTCCACATCGCCAACGACAAATGCCTGCGCCGCCGCATTCAGCCTCGCGAACGCGACCGTCGCCAGCAATCGTTCGATGTCACCGACGCCTGAGAGTCCATTCGCGGCTTCGAGCAGTGTTCGCCATCGCTCGAGTAGCGCGCTGTCCACCAGAACGCCGGACTTTGTTGCCAAGCCGGTCGCAGCAGGCCACGCGGCCAACAGGCGCTCCAGCGCCTTGGCACGGCCCTCCGCCGAGGCGTCGGGATCAACCACCAGTTCGGGAAGAAACCACGCGGTCTCGTACGAAAGATCCAGAAGACTCGTCAACACCCACAGCCGCGACGATCCGACGTTCTTGTCGTTGAACCACATCGTCATCGCCTCGCGGACGCGCTGTTGATCCGGTGATCGCTCGGTCCAATCGACGGCGTTCACGAGTCGCGCAAGAAGGTCCGCGCCGCGTCCAGTCTCCGCGATGTTGAGTCCGCTCTGGAGCGTCTCGCCGAGCGCATCGACGTATGCGTGCTGCAGCGTCGCACCCGAGCGCACAGCGGCCTGAGCCTCGAACCATCGCTCCCAGCGGTCGACCGCATTGACTTCCGTCGTCGTCGCGCCGAGCAGGGTGGGCACCTCACCGTCGAGCCACGCTCCGGCGGCGCCATCAAAGACCGTCGTTCCCTTCCCACGCAGGAGCGCTCGACGCGGCACCACCTTGTCGAGTCGATCGATCGCAGGGGCCGCGATGGCCGCGGGCGATGCGGGGCGCGACGCGACTTCCGCAAGGAGTCCCGCTCCCCACGCCCCGGTCCAGACTCCCATGGAATCGTCGCCGCGCGCAAAATCCACGTTCCATGCGTCAAGGAACTGCTTGGCGACCTCGTCGTTCTCGATGCGCCGCAGGGCAGCGATACTCGCCTCGATCGCTGCGGCGCGGCTCGTCGGATCCATCAACGGCCACGCCAGCGAGAGGCTTCGTTGCAGCGAGGTCCAATCCCGCATGACACTCGCGCCGGGACGATTGGCTTCGAGTTGCAGACGCCGTCCGACCGCAGCAAGCGCCTCCGGAGCGACGAGCGCTTCACGCAACGCGCTCTGCACCGCGGCGGGCGGCGCAGCGCCGCGCAATCCAGGCGGCTTCGACCATTTCGCTGGTTGCACCACGCCGGGGCGACTCACTTCGACGGGTGGCGCCACGGGAGGCGCTGTGAGTCGCGCGGATTCCGTCGCCGTGAGGACTGGCGGCGCCGACGTCACCACAGGGGCTGGTACCACCAAGGCTCTGGTGAGTAACACCAGCGCCACGATGGTGATCACCGCAAAAACCACGACCAGACGGATCAATCGACCGGGAGTGTCGCCGGCGACTTCGCGGCTGAACACGTCTTCGAGTTGGTCGAGACTCAGGCCAAAGCGCGACGACTCGACGATGCGCGGTCGCGGCATGTCCATCAACGCCGAGTGCGCCGAAGACGCGGCGCGAGCCCCGCCGTTTCGCATCGACTCGGTCAATCCGCGCACGACTTTCATCAGTCCAACGCTCGACACTCCGTGCATCGCGGCGATCCGGAGAAGTTTCAGTCGAGTGTCAGGGTTCCATCCCCCTCCTGCTCCAAGGATCTGCAGCACTTCGCGATCGAAGTCCGTGAACTCCGCGGTGGTCGGCGTGCCCGGATCGGGTCGACGCGGCGGGCTCGCCGCAACGCTCTTGGTCGGTACTTCCTCAAGCTTCAGGGCCCGGCGCACGGCGGCCGGCGGGAGCGGCGCCACGGCAATGCCCGGCGTGGAGTCAGCGTCGACCAACTGTTGCAGCGAGCGGGCGGCCATCTCCAACTCACGGAGCAATCGCGCTGCTGGAGCGTCGCGCCCCGCAGGATGGCGCAGGACGCGAGCCCGCTGGCGATCAAGGGCTTCGGCAATCATCGATGTCGAAAGAGCGCCTTCGCCGATCGCGAGGAGCTGTCGCGCGGTGGCGTGCGGCGGCACACCTAGAAATCGTTGAGACGCCGGCGTCGTCACGGCCGCGTTCCTCCCGCGCCCGTTGCGTCAACAGGTCCTGGTGGAAGCGACGACTCGATCGCCCGCAGCCGACTTCCCCAGGGTTCCGGACCGTAGTCAGGATGCAGTTGTCGGTGCTGCGAGAGAACCGCTCGCGCTTGCGCCGGATCGGTCTTGGCAAGCAGTTCGAGCATCGACACCTTCGAACGGAACCAGCGTTCGCTGCGCTCCGGGCTGCCCGCGACGATTTGCCGGAGCGAGTCGAGGGCCAAGGCGTTGTCGCCGATCGTGGTGGCGACCGTGGCAGTCAGTTCGAGCACCGCGGGATCCTTGCCGCGCTTGAGCGCGAGTGCCTTCGCGATCACGATCGCCCGCTCACCGATTGCCCGATCGCCTCCGCCGACAACCGCCTCGGTCGCGGCCTGCAACGCCACCATCGCGATCGCGTCGGTCACTCGGTCACTAAGAGCGATGTTGAGCGAGCCAGCCTTCTCGATCGCCACATCAAGGAGCGCTTCGGCCATCTGCAGCGAAGCGCCGACGATCGCGGCGCGATCGGACTCACCAATCGGCAGCGCCGGATCTTTGAGTCGAGCGCTCGCGTAGCGATAGATCTGACGACGCGCAAGGTCAAGCGCCGAGCGACCGGCGTCGTCAGAGACACCCGCCTGCAGATCCGACACTTGCTTCAGAGCCGAGGCGAGTCGATGCCGGACAAGATCGGCCTGCACGTGACGCATGATGAGTTCCGAGCGGAACGGTGTCGCGTCGAAGGCGTTGGCTGATTGCAGGGCGTCGATCGCTCGCAGGAGCGCGTCCGCGTAGTCGGCATCGTCGATGTCAGGCGTGAGCGCCACATCCAGTGCCTGACGGGCGAGCGTGATGTCACCATCAGGCAACCCCGCGAGCCCACCGGATCCGCCGGTGGTGGGCAACTTGCGCACCTCCGCAAGGAAACGCTTTCCGACGTCAACCCGCTCTTGAGCGGCGCTGGTGCGGAAAAGTCGATAGAACCCTTGGGTCGCTTGTCGCTTTGTCTCGGCAGCGTTGGGGCTGCTGCCGTCGATGGCGAGAATGCGCTCAAGGTCTTCGCGACGCGGCGTGTCCGAGATGGCCATTCGCCGCAGCAATACCTGCGGCACCTTGTCGCTCGCGGGATGCTGTCCGAGGAATCGATCGATGCGCTGACGCAGTTCGCCCTCGATCGTCCGCTTGCGCTCGGCGTCGACTGGCGGTGCGCCCGCTGTGACGAGCATCTTCTCGAGCGTCACCAGCGTCATCCAATCCGACTCTTCATCGCGACCGTTGCCCGCATCGCTCGCGGCTGCGAAGTAGCCGAACGCCTCGTCGTAGTTCCCGCGCTCGAAGCGCGACCACGCTGCGAGCGATCGGCACGCGGTCATCGCCACCGCAAACTCGCCGCCGTCAGGCTCGGTCAGCGCCAACTCAAGATGCTTCGACGCGTCGGCAAACTGCGTCGCCGCCTCGGAGGTGTCCTTGCGATCCTTCGCCTGACGACCCTTCTCGTAGGCCAGGACTCCGCGCACATAGCTTGCGGCGAATCCGCGATCGCCGGTTGCCGCTTCGCCGAAACGCCGCGCGAGGTCTGCAATCAGTCCAAGCTCCCGCCGCGCCGCAAGCGCGGACACTGCTTCGCGAGCGAGATTCGTCGCGTCCCGTGACTTGCCTCCGTCGGTGAGTCCTCCAACTGCAGCGAGTCGCAGCCATGCTGCCGGAGCACCGCTCTCGACCGTCATCGCTCGCACCAGCTCACGCGCTTTCGTCCACTCGCCGCGCTCAAGGCACGCGACAAGCCGCCAGGCCGGCAACTGTTTGCGAATGGCGTCAGAGACCTGCGGCTCTTCGAGCAGTTGCAGCCACGCGAGCGCTGCAACCAGCGATTCTGTGCGCCCCTTCACCAGCGCCATTCCGAGAATCGCGTTGGCGAAGAATTCGTTCGATCGAAGGTCAAGCGACACGTCTTCGGGGCGCGGATACGGCTGTCCGGTGTCGAGCACCCTGGCGAAGAGCGGCTGGGCAGTCTCGGCCAACTGCCGGTTCTCGCTCAGGAGCGATCGGTAATAGAGCGACCACGCCTCGAGACCGAGCGATTCCTGCACTTGGCCGCGAAGGATATTGGCGCGATCCTCCAGCCGTTCGCCCTCGAGACCCTCCGTGCGCTCACCCTTGCGTTCCAGTTCCTTGAGTCGCTGCTCCATCCGCGTGCGGAGCTGCACCGACTCCTTCTCAATCATCTGCAAGGTCGTGATCGCGTCGGCGATCGACTTCGGTTCTGCGAGCCGCGAACGGAAGTCCTCGGCGATGCGGGCCGCACCGCGATAGCGGGCCCGCAGCAGCGACAGTCGCAGTCCATCGGCTTGCTTGGGGTGCTCGCGATCAAGGAACGCAGAGGAACGGGCGATGAGTTCGTCACGACGAGTCGTGTTCTCTTCCTGCTCGAGCAGTTCGGGGTAGACCAACGCCAAACGCTCGACGACCCCCGAGCGCTCTTCGGGCAGTGTCTTGTTGACGAGTTCGCGCTCAAGATGCTCGGCGAGCAGACGAGTCAGGCGAAGCCGTTCGAGATACTGACCGAGCGGGTCGTCCGCCCGCGCGACGTTCACCGACGTGCAGACGATCGCGAATAGCAACATCAACGCTTGCCCAAGAGCGCCGCCCGACCGCCTCGGTGGCGAGCGTCGACGATCGCAGTATGCGTCAGGGTGCTGCGACATCGCTGCCTCCCGCGCCGGCCTTGGTCGCTGGCAGCGCCGCTGCGCTCTTGGTTGCCTTGCCTCCCATCGCCGCCCATTCACGCTCAAGTGTCGCCGCGCTGTCGGTGTCGCCGATCGCGCGAAGTGTTTGGATCGCCGTCGCGAGGGCGGAGCGCTGCAGCGACTCCGGCACCGTCGTCCCCAGCGTCGGCACGCGCAGCAGCGTGAGCACCCCTTCGGTGCGACGTCCCTGATTCGCGTCAGCGCAGAGCGAACGACCGACCGCGAGAGCCGCCCATGCAGCCGTCCATGGCGGCAATCCTTTGGTCGCGTTGAAAACTGCGGCGCGAAGCTTGGTGTGCGCGTCGATCGCCGCCTGGTCCGCATCGGCCGCTGCCGCCGCGTCGGCTGCTGCCAGTGCAGTCATCGCAGCCAGCAATGCGAGTGCACCTTCGTCGCGCTTCGCCGTTGGAGCAGCAGGAACGCCGCGGAGCATCGCTGAATAAAGCTGCGTGATGCGACCAACACCCGTCTCACCCGCGGGAATCGCGTCGATTTCGGCGGCGACCGCCCGCGTGCCAGGAGTGACCGACCACGTGGGCGCGAGTGCCGGGCAGAGGAGCGTCGCATCGTCGAGAGCCGGCGGCAGACCCGCGTAGCGATCGGTGCTGACGCCAGCGCTGCGAATGCGGGCGGTCTCGATTGCCGGGACGATCGCGCTGAGGGCGTCGTCTCCGGAGAGCCGACAGCGAAGCGTTCCTTCCGCGACGATCAGCGCGGTCTCGGAGGAAAGACCGCGATACGTGGGGAAGTGCTTCTCGAACAGAGGGCGCGCCATGGCGATGTCCCCGCGCTGCACGCGCGTTCGGGCACGCCAGAGGTCCTCGGCCACCGCCAGTTGGGCGGCTTGGGTCGAATTCAGGGTCATGCCGACGATGCCTCGCACCTCATCCCAAGGGATCAGCGCTTCGCCACCCGTCGCTCGCGTGACGCGAGCGCCGCCAGATTCGAAGGTCACGCTCGTCGCGTTGACGGACTCGGCACCGCCGCGCAGCAGCACCGTCGCCGCCGGTGCGGTCGCAGTCGATGCGGGCGCTGCAAGGGACCT
>JBBQCR010000199.1:0-6607 GCA_038318935.1 Phycisphaerales bacterium | reverse complement strand
GAAGAATTCTCGAGATTACTGGCAGAAGTTGAGCGCCGTTGGTGCGTGAGCTGCTGACGAAATCGGACGACGGACGAGGCCGGGCAACTGGAAGTTGTGACCTTCCGTGGATCGAGCAATCGTTACTCATCCCATCACCCTGCTTATCGCCGCGCCCGCTGGAGGATACCTCAATGACCCGATCTGACCTCGCCAAGAACCGTCGTCCGATGTCGATCCGCGCTCGTTTCCTGAGCGGCGGGTTGGCCCTTGCCGCGTGTCTCATGGGGTTGCCGACCGCACATGCCAGCGGTTGCACGGGCGATCTCAATGGCGATGGCGTGGTTGACGGAGCAGATCTTGCTCCGCTTCTGGGCGCGTGGGGCGGCCGAGGCGCCGCCGATTTGGACGGAGACGGTGTCGTCGGAAGTGGTGACCTCGCGGTGCTCTTGGGGGCGTGGGGCGAGTGTCCGGCGCCGATCTGCGAGGGATTCGCTCCACTCGTATTCGCGGGAACGCCGGTGGACCTCACAGGCGCCGGCATTCCGATGACCGTCGTCCTTACTGGTACAGCCGCGACCGGACCTGCGGGACAGGACGGCTTCATCACCGCCATGCTTCCTGGGGGGCCTGCAGTCGCCATCGAGTTGCACATCGGAGTGCAGAAGTGCACCGTCGGGCCGACGACAGTTGACTTCGCGCCATTCGCACCGGCCGGTCTTGTCTTCGTCAACGGTTCACCACTACCGGCGACCGTCGCGATGGACATGTTCGTCGCTGATCTTCTGTCCGGAGCGCCGGTCGCCGCCTGGAGTCCTGTTGGCAAGGCGACGTTGGCGTTGATCGCCCTGACGTCGACGCAAGAGTGGAAGTGCAACGTCGAAGCCGCACTCGTCTCTGGCGGTGTCGCGGATGAGGAAGGCAACCAAAGCGGATGGTGCAAGTTCACCGCGTACGGCGTCGCGACCGTGATTGCGACCTTGGCCGCCTCTGGATGTTTCGCGCTGACTGGTGCATGCGCCGCGGGAACTGTGGTGACGATCGGTGGCATGGCAATTCCCTGCACGGCGCTCGTCGGACTCTGCGCTGGTGGGTCCTTCGCTGGAACGGCGGCTGCATACGAGGCAGTGCTCGCGTTGTGGGGGAACTGATGGTTCTCGCGTGAGGAGTGCCGATCGTCGGCCTGTTAGACTTGCGATCGTCGCGCTGGACGACACTTCGTCGTGCTGCGAGTTTCTGCAGCCTTCGTTCCGGCGACGACGTTCCGCGTGCGTGCAGCGCACGGCAGGACCGACGCACTTTTCTCCAAGCGAGCCCCACCGCGGTGTTGCGACTGAACGAACTGACCTTGCCGCTGGAGCATCCCGCAGACGCCCTTCGTCCCGCGATCCTCGAGCGTTTAGGAATTCCGTCCACGGACCTCGTCCAGTTCACGGTGTACCGACGCGGCATCGACGCCCGCAAGCCGCATGCAGTGCTCTTTGTCTACGCGATCGATGTGGAAGTGCGCGACGAGGCGGCAGTGCTCGCACGACTGAAGGATCGCGGTCGCGTCGGGCTGTCGCCAGACACGTCGTATCGGTTTGTCGCAAGGGCCACAGCGTCAGCAGCCGAACAAGCGCGGCCGATCGTGATTGGCATGGGTCCAGCGGGACTGTTCGCGGGACTGATCCTCGCCCAATCGGGATTCCGTCCGTTGATTCTCGAACGCGGCAAAGCCGTGCGTGAGCGCACCAAGGACACCTTCCGCATGTGGCGGCAGGGCATCCTGGATACCGAATCAAACACGCAGTTCGGTGAAGGCGGCGCTGGGACTTTTTCCGACGGCAAACTCTACAGCCAGGTGAAAGATCCCAAGCACTACGGTCGCAAGGTGCTGCGAGAGTTTGTCGAAGCTGGTGCGCCCCAAGAAATCCTTTTCGCGAGTCGGCCGCACATCGGAACGTTTCGCCTTGTGAGCATGGTGGAGCGAATGCGCGAGAAGATCATCGAACTCGGCGGCGCCATTCGCTTCGAGAGCCGCGTCGATGAGATCGAGATCGAAGGAGACACCCCTGCAAACGGATCTGCTCCAGGTCGAAGTCGCAGGGTACGCGGTGTGATCCTCGCGAACGGTGAACGCATCACCAGCAACCACGTCGTGCTTGCGGTCGGACACAGCGCCCGCGACACGTTCGCGATGCTTCATCGCCACGGTGTGCACATCGAGGCGAAGCCCTTCTCGATTGGATTTCGCATCGAGCATCCGCAGTCGCTCATCAATCGCAGTCGCTACGGGAAGTCCGCCGACAATCCGCTACTTGGCGCCGCCGACTACAAGCTCGTGCATCACGCGAAGAACGGTCGGTCGGTCTATACCTTCTGCATGTGCCCCGGCGGCACGGTCGTCGCCGCGACCTCCGAGATCGGTCGCGTCGTCACCAACGGCATGAGCCAATACTCGCGCAGCGAACGCAACGCCAACGCAGGCATCGTGGTTGGCATCACGCCGGAAGTGGACTATCCGGGAGGGCCGCTCGCTGGCATCGAGTTCCAGCGCTTCTGGGAGTCGCGGGCGTACGAGCTCGGCGGCGGCACGTACCAAGCTCCGGGGCAGCTCGTCGGAGACTTTCTTGCACGTCGCCCATCGACGATGTTTGGCGCGGTGCTTCCCTCGTATACGCCTGGCGTTCATCTCTGCGATCTGTCGACCGCGCTCCCTGACTACGCCATCGACGCAATTCGCGAGGCGCTCCCTGCCTTCGCCCGGCAACTCAAGGGCTTCGATCTTCCAGATGCGGTGCTCACCGCTGTTGAATCGCGCACGTCATCACCGATCCGCATCACACGCGACGAGCACGACCTCCAGAGCTTGAACGTGCGCGGGCTGTTTCCCACTGGTGAAGGTGCTGGCTATGCCGGTGGAATCCTGTCCGCAGGCATCGACGGCATCAAGGTCGCGGAGGCCGTGGCGCTGAGCATCACCGGTGCATCGCGCGCTGCACGCTGAGACCGGTTGCTGCGCCAAAGATCGCGCTCTCAGTACTTGCAGATCGACCAACCAGTCGGCACCGTCTGGATGAAGGCACCGCTCTGCTTCGTAAACCCGTCCATCTGCCAACCGTTCACGGCGTGGCTGGAGGAGTTGTGCCAGAGCAGGTCGTCTTTGCCGTCACCATTGAGGTCGGCCATACCCGACAGCGTCCACGAGTTCGAGACGTTCGTCGCTACGAGGCCACCCGACGCACGCACCGAGCCGGTCATCCGCCACGCGCTCACCGATCCGGTCGAACTGTTGCGCCACACGATGTCGTCGCAGCCATCGCCGTCCAAGTCACCGATCGCACTCACGCTCCATGCAAGGGCGACGGAACTGGCGTTGCCGATCGCCGAATCGTCCCACACCAGCGCCCCGTTCAACATCCAGCTCCGCACGGAACCGGAGTCGTCACGCCACAGCAGGTCTCCGCGACGATCACCGTTGATGTCGCCTGAACCGATGAAGGTGAGACCAGCACTCGAACCGAGCGACGTCACGCTGATGACGCTGTGGTTGTCCATGATCCAGACGCTCACCATCTTCGTGGTGGTATTGAGGAAGATCACGTCAGCGTCCAAGTCACCGTCGACATCCTTGATTGCGAGGACCTGCCACTCGGCGGAAACCGGACCGGCATTCTCGATGATGCCTTCGGGTTCGACTTCGTGACCCGAGAGCTTGAAGACGTAGAAGAATCCGCTGGCCGTGTCGCGCCAGAAGAGAAAGGTCTTCTTACTGGCGTCCGTTGCGCCAGCACCGACGAAAACCCACGAGGACGGCACCGCAAGATTGAGCAGCCCGCCGCCTTCTTTGGTGTAGCCGTTCATCAGCCACGTCGCGGAGGAGTTGTTCGAAGGATTGACCCACAGGAGATCGTCGCGTTTGCCATCGTCATCGAAATCGCGGCGATTCCACTGCGATGCTTCGCGGACGACCGGATCCTCAAACTGCACGTGGTCAATCTCAAAGGTCGCGCCTCCGCTGGCAATCACCACCTGGGCGATGCCGTCGGAGGCGGTGACGGCAACCAAGCGATCCTCGGCGGTGGCGCCGCCGCTGCCCGCGTCGCCGAGCGGACCGACTGTGCGCACAAAGGCCGCACCGGTGCCGGTGGTGACGGTGATGGTGAGCGTCGAGTTCTGGGGACCGTCGGTCCATGCGAAGGCCAGCCGTTCAGGCAGGCCGGCGAGAGCCGCGCTCGAGACGTTGATGGTGATGGGCGAGCCAAGCGTGGCCCGATACGACCGACCCCCATTGCCGCTGCCGTCGATCGACCCGTCGTCGGCGTCGACCGAATCCGTCTGGCCTCCCGGCGTCGCGATCACCCCCCCGCTCATGCTGAGTCCGGGGATGTTCACAAGGCCGTCTTCGAAGGTCTCGCACCAGTAGTCGTCGTCGAGGCTCATCGCCCCGAACAGCGAACTATCGGCCACCTTGGTGTAGGGCTGGCCGTAGAGGACGACGAGAGCGTCGGACGCGGCCGCAGCGGTGGAGATGGCGAGGGCGGTGAGGCTGGCGGCGAAGCCGGTACTGGCGCGGGCAAGGATCTTGGTGGGCATGGGAAGTGGTGCTCCTGACCTTCGTGAGAGCTTCGTCCCCTGCTGTGGATACACCCAAATCAGCTTTCTTTCGAAGGAGGAACATCTTCCCTGCGGGTGCCGGAACCGCTGTGGGCGGAGGGTCACTGTTCGGATTGGCTGATCGCAGGCACGTCCTCCTCGGTCACCTCGGCTTCGACGATCCACGTCCGTTGTCGAGCATCGTGCGTTTGCGACGAGCTATGACAGTGCATCGCAGTGCTGCCAACGTCACTCGATGCCCGCGCCAATCTCTCACAGCGGTGACGCGTCGCGCGCGTGCAGCCGCTCTCGCTGCCCACCGGAGGCGTCGAAGTTGGAGGGGGCGAGCCAGCAACGATACGCGGCGTCAATCTGCGGCCAGTCGCGATCGGTGATCGCGTACCACGCGGTATCGCGGCTCCGATGTTTGTACACCACCGCCTGGCGGAAGATGCCCTCGAAAGTGAAGCCCAGTCGTAGCGCAGCCGCTCGTGATGACGCGTGCAAGGCATCGCACTTCCACTCGACGCGGCGATAGCCGAGTTCGAACGAGCGGCGCAAGAGAAGGTAGGTTGCTTCGGTCGCCGTCACGCCGCGTTGCATCGCCGGACCGTAATGCAGATGCCCGATCTCGAGCACGCCCATCGCTGGGGTGATGCGCATCAGACTCGTCATGCCAACCGCGCTGCTCGAGCGGGCATCGACGACGGCAAAGAAGAGCGGGTCGCCACCCAGACAAAAGGCGGTCAACCACTCCGCAAGCGCCTGCCCGTCCACGAAGGGGCCGTACGGCAGATAGGTCCACGCCCGAGCATCTCCTTCGGCAGCGAAGCTCGCGGAGAGCGCATCGGCGTGCTTCGCGATGTCCAGCGGCTCAAGACGGCAGGTACGACCTTGGATCGCTTCACGCGGCGGGGCGGATGGTGCTGTCCAACTCTCGAGCGCTGGCCCGATGGGCTGGCCGAACTCGTTCGTGCGATCGCTCATGCGACCAGTGTCGCTGGAGGGAGCGCGAGTCCGCAACCAGTGCTGCGTCGCGACCATGGTGACCCTGTCCCGAGCTCCTCAGGCGATGACCGCAGAAGTCGCACCGAAGCCGGTTCGGAGGACACCCGTTGCTGAGTCCCGGATCGGTCCTGTCACCCCGTGGATGCGACCATGAACGACGATCGACCGAAGGAACTCCACGCCGAGGCGTGGTCCCTGCTTCGCGGAGTCATCGCGTGACTACAGCTTGGCGAGGAACGTTCATTCGGAAAAAGTTGGCAGGTTGCTCCGGACCCGACCGCTTCCACGACTGCTGAACGATGGGTTGATCGCCGCGCTCCTTCCAACGGCGCAAACACTTCCTGAACATTGAGGTCGTGTCGACTCTGCCATGCGCCGTTCGTAGCGCTGCGCTCACATTGTGCACGCCGTCTCCACACGCGTTCACAACAATCGATCGTTAACGTTCCGCACGTCAACTGAGCGCTTCGACGACGGCTCGCTCCAATCCTCAACAGAGTCGAACGCGACACCCGAACAAGATTCATCGGACGCTCACAGTCGCGCAGTAGCGTGTTCAGAGCAGAGTCCGTCGGTGCGCACCAATCTCCTGAAGTTCCGGCGGACTGCTCCAGCATTGTTCATGAACCGTTCAGAGGCCTAGAGAAAGAGAGACCCCGATGACTGCGAAACTCATGTCGAGCTTGATTGCGGCAGCAGGCACAACCCTGCTGGTGTCCGGCGCTCAGGCGGCGGAAATTCTGGTGACGGCGAACATCAGTACGTCGACCACCTGGACCGCCAGGAATACCTACAACCTTCAGCAGCAGATCTACGTCCTTCCCGGCGCCACGCTCACCATCGAGCCCGGAACGATCATTGCCAGCACCACCAACATCGGTGGCAGCCTCGCGATCACCAAGGGCGCGAAGATCATCGCGAAGGGCACCCAGGACAAGCCCATCATCTTCACCTCGAAGGCAGACGTCGCTACCTGGACCGCTGGCAATCCGAAGACCGGCGTTTGGCGGGCCGCGGCCAACGAATGGGGCAACGTCACGCT
>JBBQCR010000198.1:0-6629 GCA_038318935.1 Phycisphaerales bacterium | reverse complement strand
CAAGCATGCCATCGATGTCGCTCGCCTCGGCCCGCTGCACCAGTTCCTCGACGACACGGGACGCATGTTCACCACTTGTCGTGACCAGTTTGCCGAGCATCACCACCAACCCCGCGGCCGCCACGAGGGCGAACGCCACGTTCCGCTTGGGACGGTCCCCTTGCGTCAGGGCGAGCCAGCCGAGGATCGCTCCCGCGACCGCCAGAAGAGCGGCCAGCGGCCAGGGATTCTCAAAGACGTAACGGTTGACGGTGCTGGCGAGGATGAAAGCCATGGCGAGGAGGCCGCCCGCGGGGGACGGTCGCCCCGAACGCCTCTCTGCAGCAATGCTTGCGACCGAACCGATAAACCCCCATTCGATAGGTCATTTCCGGAGGCAAATCCGAGTGTCCGATCCCTCCTGCAGCGACCTCGCACGCGAGTCTATGACGTCTCCGAATCCTCCTGGAACGAGTACGACGGGTGTAGCTTTGTCGACCCCCATGCCGACCTCCTCCGGCGAGCCTGTTCCGGCGAGCGACGAGATCCTCGCGCAGAACTTGTCAGCGCTGGCGGGAGCGAATCCGCGCTTGGCGGAATGCGTGCGCGCTGCCGCTCACAGTGAGGCGCGATTCACCCGCGCTAGCGATGGCAACCTCACCGGTGACCTTGAGGGACGACCGCTCGCGAGTCGCCATCGTCCGCTCGACGAAGCCGATGCGCTGGTTGCAGAGATCGATCTCGCGGCAAACGCGACGTTGGTTGTGCTTGGCTTCGCGCTTGGTCACCACATTCGCCGACTCGGCGAGCGGATGGGGAAAGCGGGGCTGGTCGTTGTTTACGAGCCCAACGTCGGACTACTGCGCGATGTTCTCTCACGCGTCGATCACAGCGAGTGGATCCGCCGGACGAACCTCATCATCATCACCGACATCGATGATCGAGGCGAGTGGGCGGGTCGTCTCGCGGGACTCGAACCGATCATCGTGCAGGGAGTTCGACTCGTCGAGCATCCAGCAAGCCGCGGGCGTCTGGGCGATGCCGCGAGGCGAGTCGGCGAGCGCGTCACCGAAACCGTTCGCTCAGCGAAGATGTCGATGGCCACCACGCTCGTTCGCAGCGTGGCGACCGGTAAGGCATACCTCGGCAACATCGCCTTGTACGCCGCCGGGAACGGATGTGCCGAACTCAAGGATCTCGCCGCCGGACGATTGGGCATCGTCGTCAGCGCCGGGCCGAGTTTGCGGCGCAACGTGAAGCGACTCGCCGAGCCTGGAGTGAGCGATCGCTGCGTGATCGTTGCGACGCAGACGACACTCAAGCCGCTGTTGGAAGCCGGTGTTCGGCCGCACTTCGTCTGCGCCCTCGACTGGCATCACATCTCGAAACGCTTCTACGAGGGCATTCGCGCTGAGGACGTCGCCGAGACCACGCTGATCCTTGACCCGCAGGCCAATCCGATCATTGCCGAGAGCTATCCCGGTCCGGTCCGGGTGTTTCATGCCGACTTTCTGCACATGATCCTCGCCCGCGGAGAGTCCACGCGACCGTCCTCGCGACAACAACCGCTCATGGGACGCGACATGGGTCGTGTGCAAACCGGAAACACCGTTGCCCATCTCTGCCACTCGTTCGCGCGCTGGTTGGGATGCGATCCCGTCGCGCTCATCGGCCAGGACCTCGGCTTCACCGACGGACTCTACTACGCGCGGGGCACCGCAATCGACGAAGTCTGGTCGCCCGAACTCAATCCGTTCAACACCATCGAGATGATGGAGTGGCAACGGATCATGCGGCACAAGCACCATCTGCGCAAGGTGAAGGACATCCACGGCCGGAGTATCTACACCGACTCGCAGATGGAGGGCTACCTCAACAAGTTCGAATCGATGTTCGCGGCCGACTGCGCGGCCGGTCGGACGACGATCGATGCAACCGAAGGCGGTGTTGCCAAGAGCGGCACCGAAGTGATGAGCCTCGCCGATACGCTCGAGCGGTACGCCCGGAGCGATGCGCCACGGCTGCCCGTTCCCCGACGGCACCTTGATGCCGAGCGATTGCGACTTGGCGCCGTGCGGGTGCGTGAGACGCGCCGCGACGTGCTGGCGATCCAGGAGGCATCCGAGCACACCACGACGATCATCGCCGAGATGCTTGAGCATCAGCTCGATGCCCGGAGGATGAAAGGACTGTGGCCGCGACTAGCCCGTGAACGGAAGATCGTGGAGGACCGGCTCGATGTCTTCAACATCATCAATCACTTCAATCAACTCGGGGTCTTCAAGCGGACGAAGGCGGATCGCAAGCTGCACTTTGCGAAGGATCTCTCGGAGATCGAACAGCAGAAGGCGCAGTTGGAGCGGGATCTGTCGAACGTTCGCTGGACGGCCGACGCGGCGAAGGATCTTGCACAATCGCTCGACCATGCGGTCGCGGTGCTCGAAGGTCGTGCGGTCGGGGTACTCGATGAATCCGCGGTGAACGCCGCGGTCGATGATGCGGTCGATGAATCGCAGGATGGCGACGTCAGTGTTCGCACGCGGGTGCGTGCCTCGTTCCTTGTCCCGATCGATCCCGCTCGCGGGGGCTCCGGCGCACCACGGGCACTCGACAGCGAGTTCGGGGGACGAAACGTTCTGCAGCGGACGTTGGAACGGCTCGGACGCTCGAACGAGGCCGAGTCGATCGTACTGCTTGTGCCGGACCGCTTTGACCCGGAGTCACTCATCCAGCGCGGCGCGATCGGGCTTCCGATCGAGATAGAACGCTGCGGCGACAGCGTCTTCGGACCCGAGCGCGAGGCGATCATCGCGGCGCGACTGTGGTCGGATACCTCGTGGCGCGGTGGCATTGCTGGCATGTCGGTCTACGACGAGATCATCGCTCCCGAGGCGGCTCTCAAGGCGATGGAGCGGCTCGGTCTGACAGCGGCCGTGTTCGTCGGGCCTGACTGGCCATGCATTCAGGTCGACGGTGATGAGGGATGCGACGCACTCGTGCGACGGCATCGCGAGGCGCCCGATCGCGCGTCGCTGGCGTTCACGCAATCCCCGCCCGGACTGTGCGGAATCCTGCTTGATCGCGGACTCGTCGGTCGCATGGTGACGCGATCGCGTCTGGGGACAATCGGAGGACTGCTCGTCTACCAGCCCCATCTTCCGCAGCCGGATCCGATTGCCCTCGATATCTGCGTTCCAATCGATCATCGAGTTCGCTGCGGACTCGTGCGGGCAATCTTCGACACGCCGCGACAGAAGATCCGCATGCGACGCGGACTCGAACCGCTCATGAACGACGCAGACAATGAAGGTCGCCCGGAGTCGCTCGATGCTCGCAGTGTTGTGACCGCGCTGGAGAATCAGATCTTCAACACGCTGCCGTACTTCGGGCCGCAGCATGTGCAGCTCGAACTATGCACGGGGCGAGCGTCAAGTGGTGTGTGCAGCCCGCATCACTGGGGATCGATCCAGCGCACTCCCATGACGCTGCGCCGAGCGGAGCGGCTCTTCTCGCAACTTGCCGAGAGCGGTGATGCGATCGTGACGCTCGGCGGCGTCGGCGATCCGCTTCATCATCCGGACTTCGACGCGATCATCACGATGGCCAAGGAGAGTGGAGTGCGCGGCGTGCATGTGCGCACCGAGCTCCTTGCACCCCGACCGATCCTCGATCGACTGCTGGCGTCTCCTGTCGATGTCATCAGCGTCGATCTGCATGCCGACACGCCTGCAACCTATCGGGCGATGCTGGGCGTCGATCGCTTCGAGCAGGTCATCGGGAATCTGCAGCATCTCTTTGATGGTCGGCGTCATCTCGCAGGGCCGGCGGGTCGGGACGCGATCGCGATGCCATGGATTTGCCCGCGACTTCAGCGGCGCCTCGAGAGCTACGAGGACATCGATCCTTTCTTCGAGCGCTGGAGCCGCATTTTCGGCACGCCGATCCTCGAGGGCCCTCTGCCCAGCGATCCGACGACGGAACGCCCGGGCGATCCGCTGGCGACCGCCCGGCCTCCGGCGCGAGTCGCGTATCGCGAGTTGCATCGGCGAATGACTGTCCTGAGCGACGGCGCGATTCCGGTCTCGGAACTCGATCTCTTCGGCGAGGTCACTGTCGGCAACATCGACCACGGCGCGGTGCTCGACCTGTGGCGTGTTCTCGTCCAGCGCCGTCGTCAACTCCGGCGCGAGCTGGGGCCTGATTGCGAAGCACTTCGGATCCGCCAGCCATGAGTGGTTCAACGCTACGCGCGAACGAACGGGTGCTTGCTGTCGTCATCGGTCGCGCGGGTTCGAAGGGACTGCCCGGCAAGAACGCCAAGCCGCTGCTGGGGCGTCCGATGATCTGCTACACGCTCGATCACGCGCTGGTCAGCGCCCGGGTCGATCGTGTGATCGTCTCAACCGATGGCGATGCGATTGCTGAAGCAGCGCGTTCCATGGGCGTCGATGTCGTGATGCGACCTGCGGAGTTGTCCGGCGACACCGCCACCGTAGACAGTGCCGTGCGTCACGCGGTCGAAGCGAGCGGTTCGCGGGCGGAAATCGTCGTGATCCTTTATGCAAACGTACCAGTGCGACCGGCCGAACTGATCGATCGTGCCGTGACGACGCTTGAAACGAGCGGCGCGGACAGCGTGCAGAGCTACGAGCGGCCAGGCAAGTACCATCCGTTCTGGATGGTCAGGCTGGGCGAGTCCGGTGAAGTGACGCAGTGGGAACCCAATGCGATCTATCGCCGACAGGATCTGCCGCCTGCGTTCATGCCCGATGGCGGCGTCATCGCGGTGACTCGGCAGAGTCTCTTCACAGTCGTCGAAGGCCAACCGCACGCGTTTCTTGGACGTGATCGTCGCGGCATCATGAACCCGCAAGGCTCCGTCGTCGATGTGGACGGAGCCATCGACTTTGTCGTCGCTGAAGCGATGCTCAAGGATGCTCAGGCAAACGCTCGGTCGGAGGTGACCAGATGAATGTACACGCGTCGGCCAAGCCGGGAACGTTTGCTATCGAGGATCGCGCGATCGGTCCCGGTCTTGAGCCGTACATCATCGCCGAGATCGGCGTCAATCACGACGGCGATGAGCGCTGTGGACGAGAGCTTGTGCGTATGGCGATGCACGCCGGTGCCGATGCGGTCAAGTTCCAGCTCTTCGAGGCCGATCGTCTGCTCAGTGCGGATAGCACGCTTGCGAGATACCAGGAAGCCGCCGGCGCGGTGGATCCGCGCGAGCTCTTGCGGGCGCTTGCAATGTCCGTCGATTCACTGCGTCCGCTCTGCCGCGAAGCACGCGACTGCGGGCTGCAGGTCATCGTCACGGTGTTCAGTGACACGCTGGTGACGGCAGCGGAATCGCTCGACGTTTCAGCCTACAAGACCGCATCTCCTGACATCGTGCATCGGCCGTTGCTTGATGCACTGGTGGCGACGGGCCGACCGATCGTTGTCTCGACCGGTGCCGCGTCGATGGACGAGGTGCTTCGTGCGGGATCGTGGCTTCGCGGCGCTTCGGTGGCGTACTTGCAGTGCGTCAGTTCCTACCCGACTCCAGAGGAGGACGCGTCGCTTGCCGGCATCGCTGCGCTGGGGCGGGCAACCGGCGCGGTCATCGGATACAGCGATCACACGATCGCGATCGATACTGGCGCGTTGGCTGTGGCCGCAGGCGCATCAATCCTTGAAAAGCACCTGACGCACGACCGAAACGCCCGCGGACCGGATCATTCGTCCAGCCTCGATCCACAGCAGTTCGCTCAGTACGTGCTCGGAGCACGGCGGGCGCATCGGATGCTTGGTGATGGCAAACATGTTCTCGCCGCCGAAGCGGACGTGCGTTGCGTCAGCCGACAGTCCCTCGTGACGACGCGTCGGCTCGCATCGGGGCACGCACTCACCATGGACGACGTTACGGTCAAGCGACCGGGGATCGGCATCGCACCGTATCGACTCTCGGAGACGATCGGCCGTCGACTGAAACGCGAAGTTGGCGCTGATCGCGTGCTCCGCGACGAGGACTTCGCGTGAGTGATGCCGCGAAGCAAGAGGCCCATGCGCCGATTCGTCGCCGGGTGATGGGAGTCACCGGTACTCGCGCCGAGTTCGGACTGCTCGTGCCGGTATTTCGTGCCATTGCCGCCCACCCGAACCTGGAGCTTCTGGTGGTTGCGGCGGGAGCCCACCATCTTGCTCCCGTCCGGACCGTTCGCGAAGTGGCGGCGGCGTTTCAGGTGGTTGCCGAGATTCCCATGCAGCAGGACGGCGTCGTCGGCCGGATCGCCGATGCCAAAGCGTTCGCGCGCGGCGCTGAGGGGTTTGCGCGAACGATCGATGCGCTCCGTCCCGATGTGGTGATGGTGCTCGGCGATCGGATCGAAGCGTTTGCGGCCGCGAGCACCGCTGCGATCGCGGGTGTTCGCGTGGCGCATCTTCATGGTGGTGATCGCGCTGAAGGTGTAGCTGACGAGTCGATGCGACACGCGACGAGCAAGCTCGCCCATTGCCATCTCGTCGCGAGCGAAGCGAGCGCGGAGCGATTGCGTCGGATGGGTGAGGACGACGAGCGCATCCACGTTGTCGGTTCGCCGGCGATCGACGATCTGGCGGAGATGCATCCGCTTGATGATGCCTCCTACACCGAACTCGGACGACCG
>JBBQCR010000197.1:0-6629 GCA_038318935.1 Phycisphaerales bacterium | reverse complement strand
TGCTGGGGCGGGGCGGCTCCTCATGCTGAATGAGTCGCTGCATTTCGCCGAGCCCTGCTTGCATGAGTCGCTTCGAATCAAGCGGTAGCGCGCCGATCAGCAGTTCGTAGAGCAGTACGCCCAACGAATAGACGTCACTTCTCGTATCGACGTCGAGGCCGTTCATCTGGGCCTGCTCCGGACTCATGTAAGCAGGAGTGCCGATGAACTGGCGGAAGTCGGTGTGGATGGTTTCCTGCGAGATCGAACCTGCGGTCGCTTTCGCAATGCCGAAGTCGATGACCTTCGCGACAGCGCGATCGCCGTCGTACGTGACGAGCACGTTGGTCGGCTTGAGGTCGCGATGAATGATGCCTTTCTGATGCGCGTGCTGCACCGCGGCGCACACGTCGATCATGAGCTCGATGCGCTGACTCGCTGCGAAGCGGCGCTCGTCGCAGAAGGTGGTGATGGGCTCGCCGCGCACCAGTTCCATCACGAAGTACGGCCGTCCTTGGCTCGTCGTGCCGCCGTCGATCACCCGCGCGATGTTCGGGTGCTCCATGAGCGCCAGCGCTTGGCGCTCGGCTTCGAAACGCGCGATCACTTGCTTCGAGTCGACGCCCGCCTTCAGCACCTTGAGCGCGACATGCCGACGCAACGGTTCGCTTTGCTCGGCGAGGTACACGAGTCCAAAGCCGCCTTCGCCGATGCACTCAAGAATCGTGTAAGCACCGACGCGAGCGCCGATGAATTCGTCGCGAGTTTCGTGGTTGCCTTCGGGTCGCCCGAGGTAGTCACCGGCTGCAGTCAACGCCTCGAGCAAATCGAGTACGCGCCGGCCTAGCGCCGCGTCGTTGCCGCATGACTCGACGACAAACGCCACCCTGGATTCCACGGGGAGATCCAGAGCGGCCATGAATAGTTCGCGCTCGGGGCGGGTGGGTACGGGCATCGCGATCCCTTAGTCCCACGAACCAAGCAGGATTGCAAGGTCTGCTGCGCCGACAACGCCGTCGAGATCGAGATCGGCCACGCAGCCGTTGCACGGAGCGCCCCACGCGCCCAGGAGAATCGCGAGATCACTTCCGTTCACCACGCCGTTCGCGTCGAGATCGGCGGACGGTGCTGGCAGTTGCACTTCGTAGCAGCCCAAGTCTTTTGCCGTAGCAACGCCATTCGGAACTGCAAGGATGTCGACCTCGCGCTGGTTCCCGTCTAGGTCGAGCAGGCCTCCGAACAGCGGAACGATTCCTCCATAGTCGATGAGCGGCGAAGTTGATTGCAGGTGGTAGTTCTCGTTCGCTGGATCGACGAAGAGCGGATCGGCACTGGTGTTTCCGAAGGAGCCTGCCCAACTCGAATTCTTGATACAGCACGACAGCGGCAGGCAACTACCCAAATCCAAGTACTCATCCCAGAAGATCGAACCGCGGGTGTAGCCGTACCAGAGCGATACCGATGCTGTGAACGTGTTCGGATCACTTGAGGTGTTGTTCACGAACGTCGAATAGCTGACCTCGGTATGTTGCGAGAAAAGGTAGGCACCGGGATAGACGTCGGCCACATTGTCGTGGACGAGGCAGTTCTCCATGAAAAGCGACCACTCCGAATGCAAGCCAATGCCACCCGCGACACCGCTGTTGTGGGCAAACTCGCAGCGATCGATGAAGGTCTCTCCGTAGACCCACGCTGAGAGCCCGCCGGTGCCAGCAACGCCGCCTTGGTTGCTATCGAACGCCGATTCCGTCAACGAGAGTGTCCACACGTCATAGCACTGCAATCCTGCAGCGCCTCCGAATTCGGCAACGTTGTTCTTGAATTGACAACGCTTGACTATGAACGAGGCTGCGCTCCACAGCGCGACGCCTCCTCCGTTGCCTCCGCTACGCTGCTCGGCATCAGTTCTTGCTGTGCATGATTCGATCACGCAATCAGTCATCGCATAGTCGCCGTACGCGTCGACAGGACTGACCCACATACCGCCGCCGTCGCCGTTGACAACGCCATTGCGAATCGTGATCCCCTCGAGCGCGAATGCGACACTTGTAACGGCGAACGCGCGATGCGGCGCGCGCTGGCTGCCTTGGCAGTCGATGACAGTCTCGCTCGATCCCGCTGCGCCACGCACAGTGATCATTGGGCCGTCGATGACGACGTCGCGGTTGCCGTCGCCGGTGTATGTCCCGGGTGCCAGTTCGACCACGTCGCCGTCGAGGGCGAGAGCGACCGCAGCTGCGATCGTTGGCGCGTCGGCCGGTACATGGATGGTTTCGGCGTGAACGTTCGCTCCGGCCAGGAGTGCGACTGCCGAGGCAAATGGGGCAGCAATGTGGACCTTGTGCATGGTTTTCTCGGTTCGCTAGGCGGAATTGCCCGCGGTTATCGCATCAGGTGACGGTTGCTTGCCCGGAGCGCCAACAAAACGAGAGATTCCTCGCACGCTCATGTAGGCTGGCAACCCTTGTTGATCATGATTGCTGGAACAGCTCAATGACGGATGACCTCACCCTGCTTCTCCAGCGCGCAGCGGAAGGCGAGCCGCGCGCCGCCGAAGAGCTTCTGCCCCTCGTCTACGAGCAATTGCGCCGGGCCGCCGAGGTGGCCATGCGCCGCGAGCGTCCCGGACACACATTGCAGGCAACTGCACTGGTTCACGACGCGTTCGTTCGACTCGTAGGTGAGCACGACCCTGGTTGGACCGGCCGCGCCCAGTTCTACTTCGCTGCGGCGCGGGCTATGCGGCAATTGCTGATCGAACACGCTCGCGGGAAGGGGCGCGTGAAGCGCGGAGGCGACGGTGTTGCCGGATCCGCCCCGAAGCGCGTGCCGCTTGACGTCGTCGACCTTGCAGCCGAGTCCGATCCGGACCAAATCATCGCGCTTGACGACGCCATGAAGCACTTGGAGTCACTTGATCCCGAAGTAGCTGCCGTCGTGCGCTTGCGGTTCTACGCGGGGCTGACTGGCGAACAGAGCGCTGAAGCCTTGGGCATCTCGCCGCGCCAAGTCGACCGCATGTGGTCCTACGCGAGAGCGGTTCTCTTCGAGCGCGTGTCGCGCGGGTGCGGCGACGCCGAAGCAGAACAATCTTCAGGTTCCTGACGGATTCGTGGCGCTGGTGCCTTGCCGCTATCACCCGATGGGTGCCACGGCGAAGGGATGTGCCCCTGCGGCGCGGGCGGAATAGTCCATGTCAAGGATCAAACCATGAATTCCAGAATCCAGCGCTCGGCCATCTCGATGGCGCTCATTGCGATGACAACAGCTCTCTCGACGGCCAACGCGGAGGTGAGCCACCGATTCGTTCAGATCCCCATCGAGTACTGGACCGTCGTCGATGTCGACGAAAATGGTGTCGTCGACTACGAAGGTGACCCTCATTCGCACGGTAGTAGCGTCGCGCTGAGCGGCGTGACCTGGCAGAACGGATTCCTGTCGGAGTTCTCCGCAAACGGCGATCTAGTCGGGCCAGTGCGCTCCGGTGGAGATCTCTACTACTCATCGGTCCTGGTTGTCTTCTCCTGGGGGTGGTATTGGTCGTACTCCATGCCGATTGGCAAGCACCTCGTCGGTATCGAATTCTTGCGCGACGGCGTGGTTTACTACGGATGGCTGGGAATCGATGTGGTGCCCGGCTATGGTCAACCCGTCTTCGCGACGATCACCGAGATCGCGTGGGAGAGCGAGCCGGAAGTACCCATCCTCGCCGGTTGGGGCGACTGCAACGGCAACGGACTCAATGACGTAGTCGAGATCCTCTCCGGCGGCAATCTTCCCGACTGCAACGGCGACCTCATTGACGACGACTGCCAGCCCGACACGGACTGCAACGGCAACGGTGTTCGCGATCTGTGCGAGCTTGGCATGGGTGGTGCCTGGGATTGCAATGGGAATCTAGTTCCCGATGCCTGCGAGATTGCGGCTGATCCTTCGCTCGACTGCAACAACGATGGCGTGCTCGACTCCTGTCTGGGCGCGCTCGCCGACTGTGATGGCGACGGAGTCAACGACCAGTGTCAGTTGATTCCCGGGTCGGAAGACTGTAACGGCAACGGCCTCTTCGATTGGTGCGAGATTAACTACGACCCGACGCTCGACTGCAACGGCAACGGCGTACTGGATGCCTGTGATATTGCAGCCGACCCCTCGCTCGACTGCGATGGCGACGGCGTGATCGACGCATGCCTATCTTCGTTCGTCGACTGCGACGGCGACGGAATTCCTGACGCCTGCGCCATCGCCGCAGGGCTCGTCGAGGACTGCGACGGCAACGGTGTTCCTGACTCGTGCGAAGGAACGCCCTTTGTCGGCGACCCAAGCTGCCTGTTCCTGTCCGGCGGCGGCGCTAGCGCCGTGATCGCAGGTTTCGGCGACACCATGCCGTCATCCCAGGTCACCATCGAGATCTGGCAGTGGATCCAAGCACCCGGCCCTCACCCGACGTTCTGGACCGACGGCGACGGCGACAACGCCTGCAATGTGTACCACCTCGATGGCAAGGTCATTTGGGAGTTCGGCAATGAATTCGGAAACCAGTTCGCCCTGTCGTACACACCGCCGGCGCCGATCGTGGGGTCGTGGCAGCACTTCGCGTTCCAGGCCAGTGCCGGGGAGTTCATGCGCATCTACCGCAATGGCGTGCTCGAAGCGGAGAAGTCGGGCGCAGACACCTTCAGCCCTATGGGCCAGTCGCTGATCGTTGGCGGCGCATTCTGGGATCACTCAGCGGGGAGAATCGACGAGCTCCGCATCTGGAACTACGTTCGCAGCGCCGAACAGATCCAGCAGTTCATGAGCGGGCCTGTCGATCCGGCGACACCGGGACTCGTCGGATACTGGCGTTTCGACGAGGGCAGCGGCACTGTTAGCAAGGACCTCGCTGGCTCACACGACGCGAGCCTGAATGACCTCGCGTATTGGAGTGCTGAATTGCGTTGTCGGTCCTCAGCCGACATCAATGCGGACGGCTTTGTCAACAGCATGGATCTCGCCATCCTGCTCGGCGCGTGGGGTCGCGTGTCTTCGGGAAGTTCGGCGGATCTCAATCACGATGCGGTCGTCGACGCCGCTGATCTGGCAATGCTGCTCACTCAGTGGGGGTGAGGTGTTCCGCGCTCATCGACAGACGATGATCCGAACTGGCTTTGACCTGGCCATGATCTCTGGTCCAGCGACTATGAGAGTTCAATTCCGTCTGCACGGCCCTTGCTTCGATGATTCACACGACAGCCCGCATGGCCGTCGTCCGCAGGATCCGGGCGGGCATCGGCGTCCGAAGTCGCCACACGATGCTGATCGGTCGGCTGCCCTGATGCGACTCGTGGTCGGCAGCCCCAAGAAAGACGTACGGCGCGGCGAGTCCACCGGGACCAGGGAGTGACCTGTTCTCGCGCACGAAGAGGAGCGGGGTGTAACCGCGTTCGCGATGGTGAACGTAGCGCTGACCCGTGGGTGAGTCGATTGAGGTGGTGCTCTGCGATTGCCAGTGGAAGAGGCGGTCGTTGATCGCGTAGTCCTCGTACATCGTCGTCGCTGAGTAGCTGCCATCGGTCTTGTTCAGCGTCACAAAGAACGCGTCAAGTTTCCGCGTCGGGAGATGCAGCGTGCCTTCGCGAAACGCCGGTTGTGCGCCGATCGTCCAGTGGCCAAGTCCGACGAGGATCTCATCGCGCGTATAGCTTGCATGGAGTGACAGAGGGCCAGCGAGCGGAGGCGAGATCTCTGCGACGCGAACTCGCGAGTGCCTGCGTCGGAGGCGCAGTACCGCGATCAGATCACGAACCGCTGCGGCATTGGCAAGCAATCGCTGGTCGGCCGCATGCAGACCCGATCCTTGCAGTTCGTTACCCCACAGGGTGATGTGAATCATCGTGCGACGGAGTTCATCATCTCCGTGTCCCTCGCTTCCGAGTACGGGATCCTGCAACCAGTCAAGCAGGCATTGGATGAGCTTCGGATCATCAATGTGGCTTAGGCGCCTGATTCCACGAGCGAGCCGGTCCTCATCCGGTGATGTGAACGCGTCGACCACGCCGGCGTCGGCGAGTAGTCGCGACCAGAGTCCTCGGCGGAGCAGCGAATCGAGGTCGCTACCGGTGCGTTCAAGAATCTCCTCGATGGAAGGCTCGACTCCGGTCGACGCGTGAATGCTTCGAATATCGGCAACGATGCGATCGCGCCGAAGCGTCAGACTTTCGCGCACGTTGGTCAGAATTCGCTCTTGCGCGACGCGTTCCAGCGTGATTGCGCACCCGGGCGGCAGATGCGGAAATCCCGTCTCGATCTCGGCTTCGATGCGCGCCGACGAGTCCGCATTCATTGCCCGCAAGCGCGGCTCGAACCGAAACTCCCGCCGGTGCTGCGCGATGAAATCAAGCACCGTGAGGCAGTCCTTGCCGGGGCATCGCCGAAGACCTCGTCCGAGTTGTTGCAGGAAGACCGTCAGACTCTCGGTCGGCCTTAGAAACAGAACCGTATCCACTTCCGGAATGTCGACTCCCTCGTTGTAGAGATCGACGACAAAGATCAGATTCACCTCGCGGCGTCGAAGCCGCTCGACCGCGGAACGGCGAACGTCCTCCGGACTCTCGCTCGAGAGGGCGATCGCCGGCATACCCCGATCTGACATAAAGCGGGCCATGAACGAC
>JBBQCR010000196.1:0-6646 GCA_038318935.1 Phycisphaerales bacterium | reverse complement strand
CTGGACCGGGCTAGTGGCGTAGTTCCAGTTGGTGACCGACGGGGTCCACGGGGTGGTGTTGAAGCTCGGGGTGACACCGTTGCGCGTGAAGGGAGTCGCGTACTGGTTTCCGTACGAGTTCGCGTACTGGTTCGCGTACTGGTTCGAAAACTGGTTCGGGGCGTATTGAGCGAACGGATTCGACCACGTGCTCGTCGGATACGTGTTGCCCCCAAAGCCCTGCGGCGAGCTCTGCCACGGCGAGGCGACCATCGAGCTTGTCGGAACGAGCGTGAAGCTCTGACCCCAAGGCGTCATGGTCGGCACGACGGTCCACGGCGACGTGTTGCTGACGCCGTTGCCGTAGGAGTTGGTGAAGCCAGTGTTGGCATTGTTGACCGCAACGAATCCGGTTGGAGTCCACACGTAGGAGAGCGTGGTGTTCGACGGGGTTCCGTTGGTGAAGCTGTTGGTGAAGCCGGGGGTGAAGCCGGTGTTGAATCCAGTGGTGCAGTTGTTTGGCGTGCTCCACGAGTTGGTTCCAGTCATGCAGCAGCCGTTGCCGGTGTAGTCAGGGCAGCCGGTACCGACGCACACGTTGGGCTGGCTGTAGCCGCTCCACGGAGTGTTCGGGGTGGGTGACCACTGCGAGGGCTGCTGGTATCCAACACCGTTGGTCCACGGCGTGAACCCGTTCGGATTGAAACCAGTCGGAGTGCAGCCGTTGGGATTGAAACCAGTCGGGGTGAAGCCGGGGAAGTAGCCAGTATTCATCGTCGCTCCTGTGCGGAATTCTGCGACCGGCGCGCCACGCTGCGCACAAGGCGATCGCTTTTATCGAACTGCGGAAGTGGCCGCGCGGATCGTGAGACGACCTCATGCCTCGCGCGGTAGCGATGGCATCGGCGGATTCCGGGGATGACTTTTCCGCACTCGGCGGGATTGGATCGGGATCAGCCGAAGAATCGCGATCCGGCGATCCAGATCGCGTCAGGACCGGGGGCTGCGTACTCGTATGCCAGCGTGCGCTCGTCGCGACTCGGCAAAAGTTGCAGGTCCGCCCGTCGCCCGACCTCAATGGATCCAAGCTCGCCGCCGAGGCCGAGGACGTGCGCGGCGTTCACGGTCGCGGCCACGATCGCCTCTGCGGGCGTGAGTCGGCACGAGCGGACCGCGAGAGCGATCACGAAGGGCATCGACAGCGTCGGACTCGAACCGGGGTTGCAGTTGCTGGCGATCGCGATGGCGCCGCCCTGATCGAGCAACGCCCGAGCTGGTGCGAATCGACCGTCGAGATGAAACCCGCAGCCCGGCAACACCACACCGATCGTGGAACTCGCGGCAAGCCGCGCGATCTCCTCGTCGGTCGACGCCTCGAGGTGATCCACGCTGCGAGCTCCGAGTGAGATCGCGGCGCTGGTCATGCCGAGCGCGTTGAATTGATCGCTGTGCACGCGCAGCGGACATCCGAGTCGCTGCGCGGCCGTAAAGAGCCGCACGCATTCCTCCAGCGACCACGCCCCGCGCTCGCAGTACGCGTCGCACGCGATGCGGGGAAAGAGCCCAGCGACGCGCGGCAGCGTGACCTCGATCGTCTCCTCCACGCTGCGCTCATTCGCAGGATCTTTGGCGTGCGCGCCGAGGAACGTCGCGACTACCGTCTGCGGCGTCGCACGTGATGCATCGCGAATGGCTTCGAGCATCTTCACTTCGTCAGCAGGCGTCAATCCGTAACCGCTCTTCACTTCGATCGTCGTCGTGCCGAGGCGTGCCGCCGTGCGAAGCCGCTCGAGCGTCAGCGCCGCCAGAATCTCGCGCGACGCAGCTCGCGTCGCCCGCACCGTGGACATGATGCCGCCGCCAGCGGCGAGGATGTCAAGATAGGGAACACCAGCGAGCCGCTGATCGGCCTCATCGAATCGATCTCCCGCCCAGCAGGCGTGGGTGTGGCAGTCAACGAAGCCTGGCAGCAGCACTCGACCGGCAGCGTCGATGTCGTTGCTCGAGCCGCTGGAAAGATCGCCTGCACCGAGCGCTGCGATTCGCTCCCCCTCGACGCGCACCCAGCCGCGTTCAATCACGCCCAACTCGCCTGCATCCTTCCCTCGTCGCGGCGAGAGCGCCCCGGCGAGCGTGAGCACGCGGGCGTTGCGGATCGTGAAGATCTTCGATACATCGGCCATGCGCGTCGCAGACTACCCGACGGCGTTCAATTCCATCATCACCGCTGCCGGGGTGGGGCTTGGCAGCGGACTCGCGGCTACGCTGGCCCCATGCTCGTGATACTGGTTCGACACGCGAAGGCCTTCGATCGTGACCTTGCGGCGTGGCCCGACGATCTTCGGCGTCCGCTCACTGCCGCCGGCCGCGAGTCGTTTTCCCGGCTTGCGAAGCGACTGGGTCGTGTGACGCCTGCGGGTCACGGAGGCGTCGAGCGGATGCTCGCCAGCCCCGCGGTCCGTTCATGGCAAACGGCGCAGGTGCTGCACGAACGAGGCGGTTGGCCGGCGCCTGAACGCTGCGACGAACTGCTCCCAGACCGTGACGATGTCGCGACGTGGGCGTCGCTCCTCCATGATCTCGCCGACCGCCGCCGACCGGTCGGCGGAGTCGCGCTGGTGGGCCACGAGCCATCGATCGGACGGATGGCCTCCTGGCTGCTGACGGGATCCTGCGAGGGGATGCGGTTCCAAGTGCGAAAGGGTGCTGCAATCGCCATGCAGATCGACGCGAACGCGATCGGGAACGCCGCCGCCGGCGTGGAACGCGGCCGCTTGCTGTGGATGGTCTCGCCGCGCATCGCCCTGCGATGGAAGGGAATGGCGTAACTGCGGTACACTCGACCTTTCGGCCGGTCCACTACCGATACTCTTCTTCCGAGGACTCCGCTTCCGATGGCCGTCGAGCACCCCAGCCAATCCACGAATCACAGCAAGACGGCCCTCGTCGAAATTCGATGGTCGGCGCCGTTCCTGACGGTGCGTCCGACAGGACCGCAGATCGGACAGCGCGAAAGCCCGATCATCAACGACGAGGTTTCACCGTTCTTCCGGACGGCGGGCAAAGGACTCAAGGTGCTCGTCCTCGACCTGAGTGACGTCACCTTCATGTCCAGCATGGGCCTCGGTATGTGCATCGCCTTCCGCAACACTGCCCACGCAGTGGGCGCGAAGTCGGCGCTCTACGGCGTGAGCTCGGAACTGCTCAAGCTCCTGGCGATGATGAAGATCGAGAAGCTGTATTCGATCGCCAGGACCGAAGCGGAACTCAAGGCAATTCTGCAGGCGTAAGTCGGCGCTGGTGATCGCCGCTCAACGCTTCGCGTACACGATCAGATCCGCGCGATCGCGATCCTCGTCGCGCAATTGTCGGGCATCGACGGGCTCGATCTGAATGGTCAGCACCCGCGTGTTCGGTCGGATCTTGAGGAGTTGCGTGACGGTGCCGGCCCGCCCATCGACGTGAAAGCCGCCGATGATATGGATTACCTTGGTGGCACGACGATCGCGTGGCGCGTCGAGCGCCGCTGCGATGGAGTGCGCCATGGTGGAGTCCCACAGTTGTTGCGCACGAAACGTGCTGTCCAGCCGCTCGCCGTGTCCAGTGTCATCGGCGTCCTGACCGTCGCCGGTCATCACGGCGTTGAATCGTTCGCGATACGCACCGCCTTCGATCACCACGGGAACGTCGAAGAGCGCCCGCTCTTCAGGCGGTAGCGCGAGCAGTGCGTCGTAGCCCTCGGTGCGAGCCTTGCGAACGTAGTCCCGTGGGGCGTTCGCGGCGATGACCATCGCTCCGCGTTCCTTCGCGGCGTCGATCATCGGCTGGTAGAAGTCCTCCCATGTGCCCTGCCCAGCCGGCGTGCCTTCCTTTGGCTTGCCCGCCCAGTTGGCGCTACCGGTGCGTTCTACGAAGGTGACCAGATCGATCTCGCCCCGCAGATACGCATCGACGATCGGTTGCTCGTTGCGTTCGAGCATCTCCATGCTCACGGCAGTCCCCGGAAAACTCGCGAGCGCGTCTTCGACAACCGCCTGCTCAACCAGATGCGCCGCTCGATGGTCGTGTATCTCGCCGATAAAGACGACTTCGGCCCACGAGACACCTTCGATGAGGTCGTACCAGGTGGCAACACGCCCGGTGTCGCCCTCGAACATCGCCAGCGATCGGGCCGGCATTGGATTCACCGGAATGATGGCGTCGGAGGGCTCGTGAGCCTGCGGACGGGTGAGGTAGAAACTCTTGGTGGTGCATCCGCCGCTGCCCAAGGTGACGGCGAAAACAACAGTTGCGAGCAGAACCGGAAGGTGGAGCTTCGTACGGCGTGAGGGCTGTGCCATACTGCGAGGATCGCGGGAGGTCGGCGGCACGTCAACTGCGGCCGCTGGTGTTGCTCCAATCACAGACTCCGGAAGCTCCAATGTCCCATCGCCCGCTCGCTGTTGTTCCGCTCGCTGTTGTTCGGCTTGTCTTGGCGCTCGGCGCCTCCTTCCTGACCTCTCCCGCTTCCGCGGCACCCCCCGAGTATGCCGGCGATTCGATCATTCGCGTGGTCCCCGCGGATCTGAGGCAGTTACGGGCCGCGCTCATCATGGCGGACGACGTCTGGTCGCATGGTTCGGCGGTCGGCCGACCGCTCGATCTCCTCGTCGACGCCGACAGCCGCCGGTCAATCGAGCGAGCGGGACTCAAGGTCGAGACGCTGATTCCGGATGTCGGCGTGATGATCGCCGCGGAGCGGAAGCGATTGTCGGAAGCCGCTCAGGCAGGTGACCAAGGTGGCATCGCCGGAACCGACGCGTGGTTCGCCGACTTCAAGAACAACGCCCAGATCAACACCAAGCTGGACGAGCTGGTCGCCCAGCGTCCGGATCTCTGTTCCATCGTCGCACTGGGCAACAGCCTCGAAGGTCGACCGATCCGCGCGATTCGGATTTCGAACGCTCCGGCCGGAGCGCCGGCGATCGTCTTCAACGGTTGCCAGCATGCCCGTGAATGGGTAAGTCCGATGACCGTGATGTACATCGCGAATCGGCTCGTCGATGACGCGACGACCGATCCCCAGATCGCGGCGCTCCTGCAGCAAGCGGAGATTTTCGTGATCCCCGTCGTGAATCCCGACGGCTATCAGTATTCGTGGGACGTGAACAGGTTGTGGCGGAAGAATCGGCGCAACAACGGCAACGGCACTTTCGGCGTCGACCTGAACCGCAACTGGGACTACCAGTGGGGCGGTGCGGGTGCGAGCTCCGTGCCGAGCGACGAGACCTATCGCGGCCCGTTCGCCTTCTCCGAGCCCGAATCGCAGGCGATGCGTGACTTCTTCCTCGCTCGACCGAACGTCGTCGGGCATATCGATTTTCATTCGTACAGCCAGCTCGTTCTGTCGCCGTGGGGATACACACTCGATCCGTCACCAGATGCCGCGTTCTTCAACGCGCTTGGCCAGCAGATGGCGGAGGGGATCTTCGCGGTGAACGCGATGACCTACATCGCGGGGCCGATCGGACCGACGCTGTACTTGGCCAGCGGCAGTTCGGTCGACTGGGTGTACGGAAGTCGCGGCGCGTTTTCGTTCACCATTGAGTTGCGTGACACCGGGACGTTCGGATTCGTCCTGCCACCCGAGCAGATCCTTCCAACCGCGAAAGAGAACTTCGTTGCGGCGATGATTCTGGTCACCGAAACTATCAAACCTATCGCGATCAGTTTTCCGCAGGGCACACCCAGCGTGATCCCACCGACGGGTGCGACGGTGACGATCGAGGTCACCGACATCGCCAGCGAACCGATTGCAGAGGGAGCGACGCTCTGGTCACGGACCAATCCCAACGCTGCGTTCGTGGCCTCGCCAATCGTCGAGGTCGGCTCGACCCAGCCCTCTGTCTGGACGGCGACCCTTCCCGCGACACCCTGCGGTGCCACGTTGAGTTGGTACGTTGATTTCGCGACGAATCGCGGCTCCGTGCGAGCTCCGAGCGACGCGCCGGCGACGGTCTTCTCGACGTCGGTCCGGGAGACGACCACCGTCTTCGCCGACGATTTCGAGTCGAACACTGGTTGGTCGGTCGACCCCGCGGGACCCAACGCATCCTCGGGGCAGTGGGTACGCGTCGATCCCAACGGCACCGCGGCCCAACCGGAGAACGATTCGACTGTCAACGGAACGATGTGTTTTGTCACCGGGCAGGGTCCGGTCGGTGGCTCTGTGGGAACGGCCGACGTCGACGGCGGCACAACGACGCTCGTCTCGCCGATGCTCAACTGTTCGGACGCCGAGTCTCGCGTGCAGTACGACCGCTGGTACTCCAACAACCAAGGCAGCTCGCCCAACAGCGATTCGATGCCCGTGGATATTTCCAACGACGGCGGTCTCGCATGGACGCCGCTCGAACTCGTCACCGAGAACGCTGGCGCGTGGGTCACCAAGACCTTCCGCGTCGCTGACTTCGTCGCGCCGTCGCCCAACGTCGTGGTGCGTTTCATTGCTCGCGATCTCGGTGCTGGTTCGATCGTGGAAGCGGGTGTTGATGGCTTCCGAGTCTTTGCCTTGACCTGTCCCGACGCCTATGGCGACCTCAACGGTGACGGAGTCGTCGACGCGTCGGATCTTGCAGTCCTCTTGGGAGCATGGGGAAGCACCGACGGTTCGGCGGATCTGAACGGC
>JBBQCR010000195.1:0-6665 GCA_038318935.1 Phycisphaerales bacterium | reverse complement strand
CCTTCACCCAAGAATCGGCCATCGGATAGGTGTCGGGGTCAAGGCTGTGCAGCACGCGGCTCGCCTCCGACAGCGCGAAGGCGACCTTACCCTTCTCGGTGGCCCAGTCCTTCGTGAAGAGCCGCTTGTACTCGTCCTCGAACTTCGAAAGCTGATCCTTCTCCTCGAGGCCAATTTCCAGCTCCGACAGGTCGAGATCCTTCGCGTAGTTGAGGCTCTGGAGGAAGAGCCCGTACATGATCTCGGTAAGCGTCTGGTTGCCGCTGCGAATGCCTCGATCTGTCGAGACATCGAAGATGACCGCGTGGGTCGGGATCTTCTCGTTGATGGCTGTGAGCAGGACCTGAAGCTTCTTGTCGCCCGCACGCTCGGCGAAGCGTGTGCCGGCAGGGACACCGTCGATCGGTCGGTTGGCGATCGAGAGGCCGAGCATCTTGGCGAAGCTCGACTTACCTGAGCCGAAGAAGCCTGAGACCCAGATCGCGACGCCCTCGTGCGGCTTGTTCGGTGTCTCGCGATAGGCTTCGTAGATGTTGGTGTAGTGCGAGCGAATCGCGTCCGTGACGACGTACTCGCTGATCTCGTCGCGGATCAGTTCCTCGTCGGTCTGGTCGACCTTGATGACTTCTTCGATGCGACGATGGATGTCGTTGGCGAAGAGTGTCTTGATGGGCTGCGCAGTGGTCATCGGAGTGTCGCCGTCAGAAGATCTTCGGCCGGTAGTTGTGCTCGGCGTCGAGAACCCCCATGAAGCGCAGGCCCGCCGCGCCTTCGAGGTCGCCGGGATAGAACAGAATCGTCGGAACGTGAACACGACCCTTCAACTGTTCCAGAAGCGAAAAGGTCCGGTACACCGGGAAGAGAGATCCGGTCCGGAGGATGAAGACAACATCGCGCAGCGGGTCCGGCTCTTCGGGCATCCGGGCTGCGACAAGGTCGACGAGCGGCGAATACTCAGACAGGATCGAATGAACCGTCTCGACGATGGTCTCGACGCCCTGCTCCCGTTCCGCGCTGAACCACTCCTCAAGCGGCCGCTGTGACCGCATGGCTTCGTCCAAGCACTCCGCGAGCGATATCCGCTTCACGCGCTTGCCCTTCTGCGAGAGACGCGTCTCGAGCAACGTCACCTGCTTCCGCAGGTCGAACTCCTCTTCTGGGTCGTACCGGAAGATGGCGTATGGCATGTCGTGGTACGCGCTGAGGCGCTCGCGAGGATCCTGTAGCTCAAGAATCGGCTCGAGCGTTTGCTTGATGCGGTGTTCGTGGTCGCTCATGCAACCATCCTCTCGGCATACTCACGCGAACTCGTGCAGGGCAGCGACAACTGCACGAGGCTGCCTGCAACCTGGTATTCGAGCTGGCGGAATTGGTGGAGCCGCAGCAGCTCGTGTTCGACGTCGGTGGGGCGCATGAGAAACATGCGCCAGTCAGGTGAACTGACAACCTTCCCCGGACTCAGCTTCTCGTCCCGCATGGCGTGCAGGAGATAGAGAAAGCTTCGCTCGGGAACGTGATAGGACGTGAACTCCTTGACGCCAGTTCCGCGCAACAGGCCGAAGTCGACTGCGATCTTGAGCAGGCCGCCGGCGACGCGAGTCTGGGTTCGTTCCGTCCATGCGTGCTCCGTGATTCCACCGCGATCACCGAGGCCGGAGAGATACGCACGAAGGTCCTCGGGTCGAACGCGAAACGTCCCTGATTCAAAGGCGGGGAACAGCCAGTGCTGCAGGAAGTCTCTGACCAGAAACTCATCTCGAGTGATGTGCCAAAGTAAGATTGGCTTCCACTCATTGAGATCGCAGCCGTTTCGTGCAAGTACAACCAAGTTGCGGTCACGCCCTTCCGGGTCAAAGCGGCGATTGAGCACCTTTGCGACGTAGTGGAGCCACATCGTTGTGCTCGCGCCAATGAAGTTCTCTTCGCGGAGTCGATCCAAGTTCTGTCGCTTCGTGCGAGCAAAATCCCACGCAGCAAACACCTGGTAGGTCTCTACGATCATCGCGCCCTTCACAACCGTGAACGACGAGACGGTGTTGGCTCGCGACTGCTGCGTCACGGCGCATCCCACTTGGCATAGGGGACTGCCAGAGCGCCGGGCTCGGCGCGTGCGAAGCCGAGTGCGAGGAGCGTGATATCGTCGGCCCCTCCGGAGAAGATCCCCGGAAGCGGGACCGCTCGCCCTTCGGCGGAGCGGCGCACCCTCGCGTAGCGATCGAGGTCACCTGGGCCGACGAGCTCGAACGACTTCAGGACGGAGACCAGATCGCCGCTCTCAATCCGCTGCACACGCTCAAAGAACGCGGACCACTCTTCGGTGTGGTCCAACCAATGTTCCCAACGGGAGTCGAATTCCTCCTCGGTCGCTTCGGGCAACCGCCACAACGTGACCGTACCCGGCACCTCGAAGATCTCGTTACACCGTCGCGCCGCGACAGCGAAGACCGATCGGGCTTGTGCGAAGTAGTGGGTCCGCGGGAATCCCCGTTTCAGCGCAACTGCACCGAGCGCCCCGAGTTGGCCCTTGGTGTTCCACCATCGAGCGAGATCCATCTCCCCGTAGCGGGCGACGACGAGACGAAGCTTGAGCAGCGTTTCGAGGTCAGTAGCAGCCGTTTGAGAGGGCATGAGGGTGTTTGCACTTGCGACGATCGAGCAGACGGCCAGCGAGCTGGGCGTCGCGCCGGTCCTCGTGAACGCTCGCAGCTCACGCCCACACGATGTGCCGGAGCGAGCGCTGTCGAGAATCGTCGTGGAGGCCGCCTGGCCGGTCTCGGGTGATCGGGCCGACGCGGGTAAAGTACCGGAAGCAACCGGACACGGGTGAGTGGATTCGGCTCAAAGCCCTTGCCAGTCGGTACCGCACTCCGACTCTGTTTGAGTCGCTGCGTGTTCGCTCGGCGCGAGGTCAAATATGTTAGGGGTTCTGGGACAGCATCGGACTCTCCCCTCGATCCGCGGCACCCGTCCCGGCCCGCCTCAACTATTCGACCGGCGCAATCCTCGACGGGCGGACGCAGCTTGACCAGACGAACGACCAAAATCGCATAGATCGGCACACGGCACGAAGAGTTGGTCGTCGGTGCATCGCCACGCGAGACTGTGCGATGCGCTACCGCGGCAATCCAAGGATGAGCTTGATTGCATCCGACATCCGACACGACAATCCGACGGGGCACATGGGAAATTCAATTGTCGATTGCAAGGGTGCTCTGCTGACGCCCCGGCTGCTCTTCCGCCGCAACTCCTTGCGACAAGACACTCTACTCCCCCTCATAACTCAGGGGTCGGCGCGAAACGCACCCCAACCAGCCAGGCGCGAAGCTCGCAGCCGCACCGTGCGCAGACAGCCCGCTGGGCTTTCGGTTCGTGTCCCGAGGGTGGTACGTTCCGTCGGTCCGCAGTCGGCAGGGCCGACATTTGGGATCTCGAGGCGAGAGCCCCGCCGTTCAAGGCCAATGTCGGGAGTATCGGGGATTCAGGCCGATGAATTGTCCTATTCATGCCGATTGTCTGCTATCAGACAATGTGCTACTCTAGGACAACCGCGTGGGACTGCAACCGACATCATCGAAGGCCGAACGAGCCCTAACGGAGGCACTGATCCTCGACCGCCTTCTCGCGGGCGAGCTGGCCCTTCCGCAGCTCGACCTCCGCTGGTCCCGTGCGCCCAAGTCCCGCTCTCGCGAGCTCGACGCGGAGGCGAAGCTCCGAGTCGACGGCAAGACTATCCGCTTCGCGGTCGAGATCAAAACTCGCAGCACGCCGCGAGTTTTCGCCGAAGCGCTCGCCCGGCTTCGTGTGAATAGGGGCGAGCCCGAGGTCTACCCCCTTCTTGTGATGCCGTACCTGGCGCCCGAGCGACTGGCCGCACTCCGAGGAGCCTCCATCAGCGGCATCGATCTGTCGGGCAACGCATCCATCACGGTGCCGGGCAAGGTGTTCATCTACGTGAGCGGTTCGCCCAACCGATTCCCGGCTTCGGATCCGATCAAGAACGTCTATTCGGGCGCGACATCACTGGTGGCGCGGGCGCTTCTCGTCCGACCGCGGAGCGCCTCGCTCGCCGACATGGACGAGATCGTCCGTGCACGTGGCGGCGCTCTCACGCTCACGACGATCTCGAAAGCGCTGCGCCGCATGGAGGACGACGTTTTGATCGAGCGCAAGGGCGGCAGCGCTCGTCTACTGCAGGCGGATCGCCTGCTGGACAGATTGGCCGAGGGATTCAGGGAGCCCAAGGTGTCGCGCCGCTTTGTCGCCCGAGCATCTCTCCCGCCGACGCAGCTCGCGAAGAGGCTCAACGAATCGGGTGTGACGTGGGTGATGACCGGCCAGTCATCAACGGAACAGTATGCGGTCATGCCGCGCGAAGAGATGATTCGCATCTACTGCACGTCGTTGCCCGCGGCGCGAACGACGCTCGAAGGTTTGCTCACCGAGACCGACCGCTTCCCCGACGTCGAGCTGCGCGAGACCGATGATCAGACGGTCGCTTTCGACGCGCGAATGGAGAAGGAGACACGCTACGCGTCGCCGGTGCAGACCTATCTCGAGCTGATGCGCGGAGACAAGCGCGAGCAAGAGACAGCGATCCAGGTGCGCGAGCTCATTTTGCGTGAGACGAAGTCCGCGGAGGGAAAATGATCGACGTGCCTCCCGGCAGCGATCCGCTCGCCGCGTGCCTCCTAGATTTGCACGCGATCCTTGGCGCTGGCGTTCCGCTCATCGTCGGCGGCGGTTACGGGCTCTATCTCAGGATGCGCGAGCATCCGCTCTTCTCGCGTCGCATGCACATCACGCGGTTCATGGCGGAGCTTGCTGCGATCCTCTCGGTGAGCGCGAAGCGCTGATGCCCTTCCGGTACAGCCGATTCGGCCGCGCGCCTAGCACTACAGCGCCCCTTACGCTCAAGCCGCTGACCCGCTCCAGCCGATGAACCTCGCGCCGCACCGCGGCAGGAGGCTTCATGAACACGACGGACATCGCACGACTGTGGCCCGAGTTCGAGCGCGAGCTCAAGCGCTTCGACCCATGCTTCGCCCGCCAGGAGCCGCGTGCGCACCTGCGCACCTACCTGCGCGGACAGCTCTCCGACATTCCGCGCAAGAGCATCGAGCCCATCGCGTTGCACCAAGGCACGCCGCCGCGCACGCTGCAGAAGTTCCTCGCGCAGCACGTCTGGGACGAGGACGGCATGCGCGACCGGCTCCAGCGGCTCGTCGCCGCCGAGCATGCCGACGACCACGCGATCGGCGTCATCGACGAGACCTCGCATCCGAAGAAGGGATGCCGCACGCCGGGCGTGAAGCGACAGTACTGCGGCGCGACGGGCAAGATCGACAACTGCACCGTGAGCGTGCATCTGGCCTACGCCGGCGACAGCATGCGCCTGCTGCTGGACGCGGACCTCTTCGTACCCGAGGAATGGACCGACGACGATGCGCGCCGACGCGAGGCTGGTATTCCCGAGAGCGTCGTCCATCGCACCAAATGCGACATCGCGCTGTCGATTCTCGACCGCGCGCTGGGCAACGGCGTGCACTTCCGCTGGCTCACCTTCGACGAGGGATACGGACAGTCGCCTGAGTTCCTGCATGCACTCACGGCCCGCAACCAGCGCTACGTCGCCGAGGTGCCGGTCTCGATCCACGGTTGGGTGCGCGAGCCGCGCGTGATGCAGCGCGACCACGGAAAGCGCAACGGCCGGCCGCGGCGCATGCCGCGCGTCTTCGTGCAGGACAGCCGCGTCAGCTCGGTCGAGAATCTCTTCCGCCATTCGCCCGCATTCACGCGCCAGGCGTGGACGCCGCTCTACGTGAAGGACACGACGAAGGGTCCGGTCGTGTGGGAGATCAAGCAGTCGCCTTTCTGGCTGCGCCGCGCCGGGCTGCCGACGGCGGAGCATCGACTGGTCGTCGCGCGCAACGCGCTCACTTCGGAGATCAAGTACTTCGTCACGAACGCGCCGCCGTCGGTGCGCATCGAGGAGATCATGTCGGTCGCGTTCACGCGCTGGACGGTCGAGCGCTGTTTCGAGGACGCGAAGACGGAGCTGGGGCTCAGTCACTTCGAGGTGCGCAACTGGAAATCGCTGACGCGTCATCTGCTGGTGACGTCAGTCGGCCTCTTGGCGCTGTCGCGCGTGACGAAGCGCCACTGCTCGAAAAGTTCCGACGGTGACGCTCTGTCAGGTGCGCACTGCGGCGGACGCATCGATGCGAGCGCGGTCGATGACGCGGAGGAAGCGGGCGGAGTACCTGGAGCGCGTCGCCGTCATGTTCGAGCGGTACCGAATCCGGGGACTCGTCTCATCCGCGGCGCATCGTCGCGCAACCATCAGAAGACTGCATGATCTGGGCTTCCGAATCACCGGCATGCGGCGATGCAGGAGAGAATAAGGGGCGCTGTAGTGCTAGCGGCGCCATCTACGGGGCCGGCTCGTCGTCGTCATCACCAACGTCCGATCCATCAAGCGTGTCCACTCCATCCACAAAGCGACGCCAAGTCGGCATGGCGACGGGTTCGAGTTCCATGATTTCCAGAATCGGATTGCATGGCACCAAGCTTGCCGCCGTGAGGTAACGGATGTCCTCGAGCACGCGATCGTGTTGATTCGGAGTAGTTGCCTCGGTGAACGTCATTGACAGCGTCCGCCGAAGCGC
>JBBQCR010000194.1:0-6699 GCA_038318935.1 Phycisphaerales bacterium | reverse complement strand
CGGAACGAACCGAGTCCGTTCCGCCGCGCCGTGGAAACGACAGGCTGATCAGCCCTTCTTGACGCCTTCGAGGTTCACGAGCACGCGAACCTCGTCCCCGAGCATGCCGTTGTCGACTCCGTAGTTCATCCCGAAGTCACTGCGCTTGATAGCGAAGGTGGCTTCGTAACCCGCCCGCTCGCCCATCTGGCCAACCTTTCGGCCGGTCCACTCGATCATCGCGGTGATGGGCTTCGTCACGCCGTGCATGGTGAAGTCGCCAGTGACCTCGAGCAGGCCGGGCTTGGTCGCCTTCACGCCGGTGCTCTTGAATTTCAGCGTTGGGAACTCCTTCACGTTGAAGAAGTCGGGGCTGCGGAGGTGCTGATTGAGCTTCTCGGTTCCGGTGTCAATGCTTTCGGCTTTGATCGTGATGTCGAAGCTGACACCTTCGGCCGAACCATCACCGGATGTGAAGGTGCCGGAGACGTCGTTGATCCGGCCCCAGAACTGTCCGGCGCCAAGATGCTGCACTCGAAAAAACGCAGCGGAGTGGGTGTCGTCGACGTCGAACGTTGCGGCGGTCGCTGAAGCAGCGGGCGCAGCTTTCGGGGGGGCCTTTGCGTCGGTCTGGGCCGGGGCGGCGGCGAAGAGGACGAAGCTGCCAAGACTGAGGGCGGCGAGAGCGAGGGTCGAGGTGCGGAAACGGTGCATTGGAGAGAGTTCCGTGAGGGAGCGGTGAGAGGGAGCGGCGTTGGAGGCTCGCCGCGAAACGCAATGATCGGGCAGGCAGACGAGGAAGGGTGAAGGTTGTTGCAACAGAGATCGGAGATTCTGTCCTTCCCCCTTCGAGGCTTCAACGCGGGGCCTCCGGACTAGCATCCGCACCTGATGTTCCGAGCCACCCTGTCTGCCTTCGTCGCCGTCCTACCGACGCTCCTTCCGCTCGCCTCAGCGACGCCCGGAGTGCGCCCACCACCAGGGGCAGCGGAAGAAACACCCGTTGACCGTCCGGTCTTCGGTGTGACGCCAAAAATCAAACCCGTGAGTGGACTCACCGCGGCGTTGTTCGCCAAGGAGCCACTGGTCGCAGACCCGGTTGCCTTCTGCTTCGACGATCGCGGTCGTCTCTACATCGCTGAAAGCCTGCGTCAGGAGCGAGGTATCGAGGACAACCGCTCGAGCAAGTGGTGGTTGCTCGACGATCTGCAGAGTCAGACGGTGGAGGATCGCCTCCGCATGTATGAAAAGTGGGCGGACAAGCGTGAAGGCGGAATGAAGTATTACTCGAAGTACGAAGATCGCGTACGCCGTATCGAAGACACCGATGGTGACGGGCGGGCCGATCGCGGAACCATGTTCGCGACGCCCTTCAACGAGCCGCTCGACGGGACCGGTGCGGGGATCATCGCCCGTGAAGGGGACGTCTGGTACACCAACATCCCGACGCTCTGGCGGCTCCGGGACCGCAACGACGACGGCGTCGCTGAGACGAAAGACCGCGTCTGGCAAGGCTTTGGCGTTCGAGTCGCGCTGCGAGGCCACGACATGCACGGGCTCGCGTGGGGCCCGGACGGCAAGCTGTACTGGTCGATCGGCGATCGCGGCTATCACGTCACCCTACCCGACGGTCGCGTCTTTGCCGATCCGCGAAGCGGTGCGGTATTCCGTTGCAACGCGGACGGGAGCAGACTCGAACTCTTCTGTACAGGATTGCGGAATCCGCAGGAGCTCGCTTTCGATGACTACGGAAACCTGTTCACCGGCGACAATAATTCTGACGCTGGCGACAAGGCCCGGATCGTCTACTGCGTCGAGGCTGGCGAGACCGGCTGGCGCATGGACTATCAAACGCTTGAAGGCACCAACGTCCGCGGGCCGTGGAATCAGGAGGAGACCTGGGCGATGCGTCCCGACCTCGCTCCGGATCGGGTGAAGGAGTACTCGCAGGTCCAGCCCGCGTATTCGATCCCACCGCTTTCACACGTCGGCAGCGGCCCGTCGGGGCTCGTCCACTATCCCGGACTCGGTTTGCCGAGCAGATACGACGGAGCGTTCTTTCTGTGTGACTTCCTTGGCGGCGACGCGTATAGCCGAGTGCTTTCCTTCAAGGTCGAGCCTGTCGGTGCTGGCTTCAAGGTGGTGGACGTCCATCCGTTCATCGAAAACGTGCTGCCGACTGACGTGGATTTCGGCTACGACGGCAAGATGTATGTGAGCGATTGGGGAGGGGGCTGGTACAGCAAGGGATTCGGCGAGATCTACACGGTCTGGGATCCCGTGGCCATCCAGGATCCTCGCATCGTGGAAGTAGGCCAACTCTTCCGCGAAGGGTTTCGCGGCCGCGATCCCGGTCAGTTGCGATTGCTGCTTGGGCACGCGGATCAGCGCGTGCGGCTGCGAGCCCAGTTCGCTCTCGCCGAGAACGGCCCGCGTGTCGTGCCGCTCCTCGCGGACGAGGCGGCCCATGGCACGAATCGGCTTGCTCGCATCCACGCGATCTGGGGCCTGGGGATCATCGCCGGCGATGGGTTCTGGCCCGACGCGGTCCGTGGGCTGGTGCCGCTCCTGGACGATGTCGATTCGGAAATCCGAGCTCAATCGGCGAAGGTAATCGGAGAGGCAAAGTACCGCGACGCAACCTCGCAGCTCGTTCGCCTTCTCAGCGACGACGTCCTTCGCGTGCGCTACTTCGCCAGCATGGCGTTGGGTCGGTTGGGCGCGAAGGAAGCACACGCGCCCATCGTGGCAATGCTGGCGGAGAACGACGGCAAGGACGTGTTTCTTCGACATGCTGGAGTGGCGGCGCTCACGTCGATCGGTGATCGCGAGCAGACGATGAAGCTGGCAAGCGAGCCACAGGCGGAGCTTCGGCTGTGCACCGTGCTCGTCCTGAGGCGATGGAAAGATGCCAGCGTCGCTCGGCTGCTGCAGGACAGCGATGAGCGGGTGGTGATCGAGGCCGCCCGAGCAATCAATGACGTGCCTATCACGGACGCGATGCCGCGCGTCGCCGAGTTGTCGCGACGATTCGTAACAAGTGCTTCCGGGGCACAGTCCGCACCGAGCGTGTTTCGAAGGGAAATCTGGACAAATGTGAAAGGTGCCTCGGAGTCGAAGTTGGAGTCCGATCCTGCGTTCGGCCGGCCAGCCGACGTGAGTGACACTGGCTCGACGTTCGAGGGAAAGGCCGATCTTCCGAAGGAGCTCGCCAGCAACTATCTGCAACGGGTCTCGGGAGTGGTCACTCCGCCCGTGAGCGGGCCCTACGTGTTTCAAATCACCAGCGATGATCAGTCGGTGCTCTTCCTCAGCCCGGATGAGGATCCATCGAAGAAGTCGAAGATCGCTTCGGTCGAGGGATACACGGCACGTGGCGAGTGGAATGGACAGCCAGACCAGTCATCGCAGCCAGTCATGTTGGAGGCGGGAAAACGGTACTACGTCGAAGCGAGGCAGGGTGAAGGCGGTGGCGATGACTTCGTCGCGGTCGGATGGATCCGCCCCGATGGAAACGTCGAGCGGCCGATCGGATCGGGAGTGACGCCGCCGTTTACCGTGCCGCTGCTGCGAAGAATCATCAACGCGTGCGTGCGATCGGACGAGATCGCATCGGCGACCGCGCTGGCAGATCTCGCGCGATCCGACGCCGTCCCCGAGGCGATGCGAGTGGAGGCTCTTTCGGCGCTGGCGGAATGGTCTCGACCAGGTCCGCGGGATCGTGTCAATGGCTCGTTTCGGGCCGTCGATGCGACCAAGCGTGATCTCGAAGCCTATCGAACAGTGCTGAAGCAGAAGGTGCCTGGGCTCGTTCAGTTCGGAAGTCCCGCCGTGAAAGCCGCAGCCCGGGAGTTGGCCAATACGTCTGGCATCGTTCTGGACGGCACGGCAAACTTCAATGTGGTGATTGATGCGAAGCAGCCTGCAAGCGAGCGAGTGGCGTGTTTGCGGCAGTTGTGCGCCGATCACGACAAGCGAGCGGACGAGGCGATTTCATTGGCGCTCGCGGCAGACGCTGCTCCGCTTCGCTCGGAAGCCCGCGCTCAGCTTGCTTTGCGTGACCCGGCAAAGGGAGCCCCGCTCCTGCGTGAAGGACTCAAGGCTTCGGACCCCAGTGAGCGCCAGGCGGCGATGAGCGCGCTGACTCGGGCGAAGGGCGATGAGCTCGACGCGATCATCGCAGACTCGATGACCAGCCTCGAGGCGGGGCAGGTCGAGTCGGCGTTGCGGCTCGATACCCTTCGCGCTGCTCAATCCCGGGCGGAAACACCGCTGGCGGCCCGCGCGGAAACGTGGCTGAAGGTGCAGGATGCGGTGGGGCCCTATGCCCGCTACGCCATCACGGCCGAGGGTGGAGACGCAAGCCGCGGACACGCTCTGGTGCAGTTTCACACCTCGGCAACCTGCCTGAAGTGCCATACCGTCGCTGGCGTCGGCGGCGACGCGGCGCCGAAACTTGACGGGGTTGGCACGCGTTTGACGCGAGCCCAGATCATCGAATCGCTCGTCAATCCGAACGCCGTCGTCGCCAAGGGATTCGGTGATCATTCGGCCATGCCACCAATGGGACCCATCCTGACGATGGATGAGATCCGGGACATCGTCGAGTACCTCTCGACGTTGAAATGACGGCGATGGCCGGTTGTTCAGTGAACTCGTCGACGTGTTCGTCCGGCGACTGCGAGTGACAGCAATGCAACGACCGGCGGCGCGGGAACGGTGGCGGGAGCGCTGTCGCTTCCGAACACCCAACCGTCCCACGTTCCATCACTGACGATGCGGTCGCCGAATCCCACCGAGGCGCTGGCCCATGGATCGATGGCGTCCGCACGGGTCCAGTAGTGCCAGTAGTCAAGAAAAAGCGGCGGACTGCCGAAGCCGCTATCGGTATCCGAGCCGATGGTCACGCCGAACAGCGCATCGCCGAACGAGAACGAGATTACGCTAAACGAAAAGAACGAAGGCTGGGATGTAGCGCAGATATCGAAAAGGTTTTCTCCTGTGACGACGCCATCCCAGCGCACCGTGTACACATAGGTGTTGCCATTGGCGAAGTCGAACTGGAGCGTCGACGCGCTGCTGCCAGTGCCGACGTCGAAGGACGCGACGACATCGGCGTAGGCGGTTTGCAGGGCAAAAAACGAGATTGAGGCGGCGCAGAGCGAAGCGACGAAGGTGGGGCGGACGTGTGTGAGCGGACGGAAGTGCATGCGAGATCCTCGACGATGAGATGCGAACGGCGACGCGCCGATCAAGGGGCAACACGCTCTCTCGCTATGCACTCAAATGGACGACAAGCGAAACACTTCCGGGCCCCTTGCAAGGTGGCACGGGAGCATTTCGAGCGTCTCCTGGCACGCGAGGAGAGCCAACTCATTCGGCGTGAGGACGTCGACCCGACTTTTCGCCCGGCAGGTACAGCCGGTGAATCACGGTGACGCGTTCGTGGCGGATTCGCACCGCCTTCCTCGTCGCAAACGCCGACCTGTCCGAGACAGGAAGGAGGACTCTAACGCCAGTCGCCTGCAACGGCACTCTCGAGCGACTGAAAACGTCCGATAAAAAGCCGCCAAGGGGCTCTCGACCGAGGTTGCGCATACGCGCCTCGCTCGAATCTGATCGAAAGCGCGTTGACGCGGTGTTCCGATCGTGGGAGAACGACGGTGTTCCACGTGGAACACGATGCAGAAAGGCGGGGTGCTCGATGTCAGATTTGATCGATCCTTCGAAGAAGCCTCAGATTCGAAAGCTCGGACGTGGGCTTGGCTCGCTCCTCTCGGTTCCCGTTGAGATTGTGGTTCCACGTGGAACAACACCCCCGTCGCCTCCGACCGTTGCTCCACGCGAAACCCTTTCCGCGCCTGAGCGTGGACCCGGCCTTGAGCAGATCCCTGTTGTCAAGATCCACCCGAATCCTCGGCAGCCGCGACAGGACTTCTCAGAGGGCTCGATCGCCGTGCTCGCAGAGAGCATCCGCTCCGCTGGCCTGATGCAACCCATCGTCCTGCGCCCTCGGCAGGACGGCGAGTTCGAGCTCATCGCTGGCGAACGCCGTTGGCGGGCGGCACGCTTACTGGGTCTCGAGCGAATGCCAGCGATCGTCCGTGACGCTGACGATCAGGCAGCGGCCGAGTGGGCGCTGATCGAAAACGTGCAGCGAGAGGACCTGAATCCGATTGAACGGTCAACGGCCCTGCGGCGACTCGCTGATGACTTCAGCCTGACTCACGCGGTGTTAGCAGCGCGCGTAGGTCTTGATCGAACCAGCGTGACGAATTTGCTCCGTCTCGCCGAACTCGACCCCTTCACCTCTGACGCGGTCCGAAAGGGCAAGATCAGTCAGGGCCATGCGAAAGCACTGCTGGCGCTTGGGTCCGTCGAACAGCGACAGACCATGACCGCGGCGGCGATCTCCGCGGACTGGTCAGTTCGTGAGACGGAACGTCGGGTCCAGCATGCCCTCCAGAAGTCATCGCTGTCGCCCGTAACGACGGCAGCCGACTCAACCGCCCGGACATCGGCACATCTGACGGACTTGGAGCGGCGGTTGGGTGAGCACCTCGGAACTCGCGTTTCGCTCCAGCTCGGACGAAAGCGGGGTACGGGGAGAGTCATGATCGACTTCTACACGCTCGACCAGTTTGATGGGTTGCTCGCGAAACTCGGCTTTGAGAACCAGGCGTGATGCGGACTCCAGTGCCTCACTCAGAGTAAGGTCCA